>CAZBTJ010000158.1:0-12219 GCA_964494325.1 uncultured Pirellulales bacterium | reverse complement strand
AACACAGAGACCTATACTGCCCTGGTATGCGATATTGCCGAACTCTACAATCGCGTGCGTCATGCGATGGTGAAGGCCTATTGGCAAATTGGTCGGCGAATTGTGGAGCAGGAGCAGCAAGGCGAGGATAAGGCTGAATATGGCGCCAGGCTCCTTGTTCAGCTTTCAGAAGATCTTCAGCATAGGCTGGGCAGTGGTTTTTCCAAAAGTAATCTTCGTAATATGCGACGATTCTATCTTGACAATCGAATTCACCAGCATGCTGGTGAATTGAACTGGAGTCAACATGTCGAGTTACTGCCTGTCACAAGCGAGACCGACAAGCGGCGTCTGGAGCGACGTATTATTCGTGACAAGCTGTCGCGAAGCCAGATCAGGCAGGAAGTCCATCTGATTGAAAAGGACAAAGTGCCCTCGCCACAGGAAAAGACCAAGGTCATTTTGCCGCCCCCCTGCCGCGAACAGCCGTTGCAGTGCTTTGAGTTGATTGCCCCGGATAGGGCTGCCAGCTCCAAGGGCACGGTGATCGTGGATTGCGGATTCAATATCTGGCGTGAGATACGCCGGCAGGATGCCAAATTACATGGTGATCCGTCCTTTACGTATCCGGCCAAGGTTGAATCCGTGATTGATGGCGATACCCTCTGGGTCATTGTGGATTGTGGTGACGGAATCCTGACACGTCAAAAACTTCGGTTGCATCTGATTGACACGCCAGAACGAGGCACACCCGAAGGAGACAAGGCCACACGATTTGTGAAACGCGTATTAAGGAAATCTCCTGATATCGTGATCTGCACACACCATTACGACAAATACGCCAGATACCTGGCAGATGTCTTTTACTCACCCGGCAGTACAAACACCAAAACAACCTACGCCCAGGGCATCTACCTGAATCAGCAACTTCTGGACAAGGGACTGGCACGGCCATGGAAGGATTGATGAATTGAGCTGTCAGCTCTCAGGGATCAGCCACCAGCCGTTTGCAACGCTCCGTGTGCTGGTCGAATAGCCCCCCCCCTCGGTGCCTCGGGATAACAAGTCGTGGTGATGCGTGTGTTCCGGCTTTATCGTGGGGCCTCCAGACAGGACATTCGACGCCCCAACCATTCGAATATGTGGACTGGATCGTGTCTGCAAGTGAGTGCCCCTTTTGAAAAACCCGTAAAGAAAAGTCTATGCCTATATCCAAAGCCCCTTATCATCCTCATTCCCTAATTCTACTTGCCTGCAAAACAATGTGCGATCTATGCAATATCTTTATTTCATATAACTTATCTTTATGGATACGTGGGCAAAGAGGATACAGGAAGTAATAAGTTGGCTTCTGGCCTTTGCCTATATCGATAATAATCGACTGGCTAAGGAACTCCAACATGGGTAATGGGCCATCAGCAGCAACAATACTTCCACGAATAACCGAGGGGCTGCCACCTTTGGCAATGCCTATCACATCTATCATGAAGGGCAAAGCAATAAAATATAACATCGAAGCCGCCATTACAATAAAGCCGACTCTGTGTAGGATTATGATGCGTCGCCGCATTGCCTCATACCCTTTTCGATTGAGCTTTGCATTGGGTCTTAGATAAACTGAGACAGGTGCAAAGGCACCCAAAACCAATGCGGGTACTGACACAGGAATAACAACGGAAATCGCGATGAGACGGCCCATATCCTCTCGTTCTCCGCTCAACATAATGCAGCAGATCGGAAACAGAATAAACACGATCGCTATTACCAGGCAATACAAAGGGGCTTTTCTGTTTTTACTCATTAGAAAATTCACTCCAAGTGATAGTCCCGACTATTTCTAAATTCACGGAGCACATTATTACTTTTTCCCTGGCGTTAGGCCTTCAAAAATACCCAACAATATACTGGAAGGGATGTCATCGATTAAATCGGCTAGTACCATCTTACCCATCGTTTTTGAAGAGACATTTCTAATGGTTCCATTTCTCAGTTTCGTGATAGTTGAGCGACTAATGGCAAAAAGACTATTCCGCCCATGATTTATCCCTGGTATTTTTGGGATTGGGACTGCCCCTGCCAAAACTCCTGAAATACCTCCAATAGCCGTATCAACTACAAGTTGCGATGGGTCGACAAGAGTGTCTGTATCGTAATTGCCCCACCTAGATGCTTGGGTAAGACTACTTTTTACAAATGCGCCAGCTGCTCCCGAACCCAAAGGACCTGCATATATAAAAGCCTCCCCCGCAGCCGCGCCGCTGACAGCTGCGATACCATACTCTCGCCAACTACTTCTTTCCCAAGAAACTAAATCAGATACGCCCTGGGTAGCCACACCTAGAATCAAACCTACACCAGAAGCTATGGCGTCATCTATGCCGGCATACAATCCAAATGGATCCACCAGACCCACTGGGTTGTTACCGCAGTAGCGGTACCAATTTATGCCGTCGGCGTAGCCTATGGGGTCGGTTTGGAGGAATCTTCCTATGTCATAGGTATAGTAGCGAGCGCGGTAGTGGTAGAGCTTGGTTTCGGTGTCAAGTCGTCGGCCTGTGAACAGATACGGATTGTTCACATCGCTGATCCGACTGGGCTCACCAAAGATGCTGTACGCATATCTTTCCACAATCGTATTATTCATATCTGAAAGAGCGACCACAGAGCCAAGTCCGTTAAAGTGGTAATAGTATACCCTATTATCATCCTTGACATCTATCATACAAATCGGCTCATCTATACCTGGGCCATAAACAAATCTTCGCAGGAGGTTGTCCGAACCATCATATTCTGCGATGACCTGATCGCCGTCATAGGCATATTTTGTGACAGCATTGGCGTTGCCGTACACGATCTTCTGAATGCGGCGACCCAGGTAATCGTAGGCATACGTGGCCACCGAATCACCGTTCTGATCGACCACATGGGTCAGGCGGTTTTCGCAGTCGTAGTCATAATACGTGTGGCCATCAAGGCCTGTTAAGTTGCCGTTGGCATCATAATTGAGGCCGGTACTGCTCACGGCCGTGTACTGGTTCAGGCTATTGGAGAAATAATGCGTAATACTGCCATCATTCTCTGTGGTGCGATTGCCCAGCTTGTCATACCCATAGACGCTGAAGGTGCCATCATTATAGTCCACAGAGGTCAACTGATACCGATTGTCGTACGTATATACTTCAGAAGGATCGGCATTGGTCCTAGCACTCAGACGATTGCCTACCTTGTCATAATCGGCATATTCAAAGCTGATGGCCTCTGTGCTGCTGATATGGTTGGTCAGTTTTGTAAGTCTGTTTCCCAGGTCATACTCATATACCACACTGGCGCCGTTGCCCAGAGTCAGTTCCGTCCTGCGAGAGAGATCGTCGTATGCATATTCAGCCAGGACATCATTGGTGTCAGTGGTTATCTGCTGAATACGGCCCATGGTGTCATAGCTGTAGGCAAGACTGAATGCCTCTGTCTGCTGTGCGCCCTGGTGAGCGTTTTGTTTTTTGTGCTTCTTTTCCTTTTTTGGCCTTGGATCCTTCTTGGGCCCTTTCTCTTTGGGAAGATTCTTGCCCTTTTCGTGTTTCTTGCCCTGATTGGAGCCCTTGCCCTTCTCAGGCTTTTGGGTCTGGCCCGGTTTTGAAGGTTTTTCCGACAAGACAGAAAAACCCGGGTAGGTCATTTTGGTGCGCAGCCCACGTGTGTCATATTCGTAGGAAACGGTTTGGTTCTCGGCATCAGTGATTATCTGCTCAATACGCCCCAGGCTATCATATGTATATTGGATGATGCCAGCTCCATCATTGACATCTGTGAGGCGTCCTGCAATATCATAGGCAAATGAAATATTGGGATCATTCACACGATCTTTGACGGTCAAACGTCCCAGCGCATCGTATCGATAATCAATCCCCTGACCTGCCCGGTTCACCCGGCGAGTGACCTGATTATTCCGGTTGTAGTATAGTTCCTCATACGTGTCGCCTTCATAGGTGGTCCGAATCAGCGTGTCAAATTTGTCATAGCAATACTGGGTGATATTGCCCTGGGCATCCTTTATCTGCGTTACATTGCCATTCTTATCGTAGGTATATTCAGTCACACCGCCATTGGCATCAATCACCTGCCACACGAGACCTCGGTCATTATAGACCCTCTCTGCCGTATTGCCCTCTGGATCGGTCAGGCAATTGGGGTCTTCATTTTTGTTATACTGATGGGTCGCGATATGCCCCAGAGGATCTGTGATGGTCTTAATATGATCCAGAAGATCGTAGGTATAGCGGATAGTCTGATCAACATTGTTGACCTGAGTTCGAGTCCAGGCCAGTTTTTTGTTATTGTTGTAGCCAAAGAAAGTTTCGTGATCGTCCGAATTGATGGTTTTGACCAGTTGATTTATCTCATTATATACAAACTGGGACGTGTTCCCATTGGGGTCCGTGGTCTGGACGAGATTTCCAACGAGATCATAGGCAAATTCTACCGTGATATTCTGACAATTGGGATCTGTGCCATAGTCAGCGACAGCCTTCCAGAGATGTCCGTAGTTATTGGCATCGCTGGGTTCGCTGCAATAGAGGTACTTTGAAACGATCCCATCTGGAGATGTGCTGGTATCAAGCTGTCCATAGGTATTGTAGCTATTCTGAACAATGGGGGTCTGCTGCCCCACCGTGGGATAGACCATTCTAATCATATTACCGTTTTGATCATACTCAAATGTGGTCACACGGCCTTCGGGATCGGTGAGAGTTTTGGGTTTGTAGACATGATTCGGATCGTAGGTGAAACAGGTGGCCAGTACATTGGGATCCGTGGCTGTATTGGGATCAGATACTGTGGCTTTCTGGTAAATGGCCGTGATATTACCCCGTTCATCATACGCATAGTCCACACAATTTCCAGCAGGCAATGTGGTGCGCTTGATGTTTGAATGGGTGTTGAATGTGTTCGTTACAGTGAACTCGTTGGGGTCAGCCAAAGGATCAGCGGTGTACATCGTTTCCGTTAGGATTTGACCGTGCTCGTTAAGCATTGTCTTTCTGATGCCCCCCTCTCTGTCAATCACAATAACTTCATTGGCATCATAATCGTAGTCAAACGTGAAAAGCCCCTCGCCATAGGCCTGAGACACAACTCGTTTGTCAAAATCATAGGTATTGGCAGTATAGACCTGTCCATTCGGATCTGTGATTTCAGTGATGTTGTGCCGCAATCCGTAGGCATATGTGGTGGTATGCCCATTGGGATCGGTCACTGTCAACAGATTATTGGTGTTGGGATCGTACGTATAGGTTGAGGTCCGATTGGCAAAATCTGTGATCGTCCTGAGCAAACCATTGGCATCGTATATCAAGGTGGTGTCACGGCCCAGGTCATCCGTGATCGTGTTAAGTTGATATTCCAAGGCCACGACCCCATACCTGTTCTCAGGGCCATCAAGTTCTTCCTTGTGAAATGCCCCAGAGAATCCCTTGATAGGGAGGCGTCCCCTGCAATCATAGGTAAAGGTCAGGGCGTTCCCATTTTCATCGAAGATCTTTGACAAATTGCCATTGGGATCAAATAAATATTCAATGCCCGTTTTGGTTTTTAAGGTCAGGACTTTGTTGTTGTCATGAAGCCTGGTGCTTAGATCGGAATCTCTCATCAGAACGTTGGGATCTGTATCTAAACGGCGATATTCGCGTTTGTTGCCCTGACCATCCAAAAACACCACAACATTGGGATCTGTTAGACGCCGCATTTTCATGTTGTAGTTCATGTCCCAGCCGTACCCAAAGCGACCATTGTACTGTCGTCGACTGCCATAGGTACGAACGATCTGCACAGGAAGTACCCGGCCGGAGATTGCCAAGTCAGTGACACTTAATATGAACTCACCATTCGACAACAAAACGGGGTCACCGCCCGTTGAAACTGCGTCCGTGTTGACCCACCCGGCCCCTTCCTCGTATTCCCAGTTGGGAAGAAGTTCTTTGAGCATAATGTCGGCGAGGGCGTGACACTGCTCTTCTGTGGGAACATACCCGTCAGTCCAACCCAATTCATGATACAGCCTGGCCAACCACCCGGATTCAAGGGCATCTAACCAGGCTTCTTTGGCTGCCAGATCTATGCTGCCGGGATCATCATCATGGAACGCCCTTATTTTTTCACTCAATGCCTCTCCAGAGGGCCCTGGGGTGGTGAACCGTCTATCCGGATTGTCGATGGGCCGCGTACCATAATATCCAATTGTCTTTATGGCACCCGATGCCCTATCATAACTGGCATAATAATGATATCCAAAAATCTCGTCGTCAGAATACATATATCCAGACAACCCGATGGTGTCAAACTCATGATTTCGTGACTCGTCCCTCTTGTCACGGGTGTCTACAACTTGCTTGGTTTCTTCCATACCCTGGTAGGTTATCTCTATGGAGTAGTCTTCCTGATTTGACAGATACTGACTGCCGGAATCCCCCACTGGCAGACTGGCCCCATTTAGCACCAACTCGTTGGATGCGGAACCTACAATGGGATAGGACCTAAAAAGCGCTCCCTGTGAATCGAACACATTGACAAGAACATCTGCGTCAATGGCGGTCCTATATGTGAGCCTCATCACTTCATTGTCCAGCGGTGAGATACGTTGAGGATTGCAGTAGATCGCATCAATTTTGTGATCATAGGTAAGATTTACAGAGACCGGTGCATTGGCTGCCATATTGCCCCGGCCATCATCAAGGGTCAGAGCGATACCATAAATACCCCGCTTGGCAATCAACTCACTGTGGGTTAGACCATCCCATTGTGTTTGATTCATGCCTGCGACGGCTGAAAGAGAAACGGGATTAATGACCGTATCCGTACCCGCCGATGACACCAGTTTCATGTCGCCTGTGGCATTTCTATTAGACCAATATCGAATGGAGACAGTTTCATCATTTGTGGGATTGAACGTCTCAGGATATATCCCCACATGCAAGATTGAGAACTCTTCATTCGTGCCCATTGTGGGATTATATCCATATAGATATTCAATTTGATTGCTAAACGAATCTTGATCCGGATCATCTTCGGGGTGATGCTCACTGGGATCATCGTCAGGCCAATAGAAGGCCTCCCAATTATCCGAAATGCCATCTCCATCAGAATCACTGGATGTGATCGCATGGGATGTACCGCCATACCCCCCCATATTGACACGATTTCCGTTTGGGCTGGGTTCGTGCCCATAATCTCCCCAGGGCGCCCCAGCATCAATACACAATGAATCAGCCGCTAGATGATAATCAGCCGCATCCATGTTAACGAACCTGGGATCAACGCTGATATTTCCGAGCCCTGCATCACCATTCTGAATGCAAGAATAAGTGGCAGAACACGCCTTGAGATCGTCGCCATTATCCCAGAGGATACAGTGTCTGATGTCAGGCGTGTTATCGCCCAAAGAAACGTTGTAGATACCCCGATACGTGTGCCCTGTCACTGTGCAGTTGATTATCTGAGACAAACCAGCATCGCCATATTCTAAATAGACGGCCGTTGACCAACTTGCCCCATTTTTTGCCACGATTGAATGGGTTAAGATCAACTTGCTATATCGACAAACGATGGCAGCACCTCCATTACCACCATTACCCAAAATGCGGCATTGATCAAGACATACAGCAGCATCCGAACCCCCTTGAATATAGACCCCATAGCTACTATTTGCCACAATCGAACATTTTGAGATCTTGGGTGAGGCGGTCCCATAGCAGGTCAAACCACTTGTCCCATGGGTTAATGTCAGGCCTTGAACCCTCGTATTTGCGGATTCACGGGAATTAAACAAGATCGCGGGATGACCGGAATCGGCGTTAATCACAGTGGATGCCACAATAGCAGCATCATTGGGATCTGTGCTTCTAAGGTGGATTTCATGCCCCTTAAAATGAATAGACTCGTTGTATGTGCCAGGGCTTACCACCACCACATCACCATCAATACTGGCATTTATCGCCTCCTGAATGCCTGGCACATCGGCCGGCACAGCGATTGAGATATTGACCGTGGGTACGACAGCGCTATCATTGGGATCGCTGCTGTGCAGATATTCCCCCAAATTCGAAAAACTGTCCTGATCAAGATCCGTCATGGCATCACTGGGATCATTGGGATTCAGGCCGTTTTGAACCTCCCAGGTGTCGTCCATCCAATCGACGTCACTGTCACTGCCTATGAGCACGGGGCTAAAACACATAAATACATAGAGTATGCAAGCGACATAGACGTTTCGTACTCCCTGGTGACCTTTGAATAAATCAAGACTCAGCATTTCACATTCCTCTCATATGAATTTTGTTTACACCATCCTCACATTAAGTGCCGATCGAGATTCGCATATTTCAGCGCAGAATGGCACCCTGTTACGTTCGATTACTCTCACAGAAACCTCGCAAAGCTTTTTATTGCAGACTTGCGACATCTTGTTTAAGAACTACATACTACCTCGCCCCAAATCTGTCAACTCCTTTTATACTTATTCTGGATGTTTTTTGGTTATTTTACAGCAAAATGTTTTTTAACAACTCGCTAACGCCTACATCGCCAGGCAATATTTCTTACTTTTCTATTGCTTCTTGCTCTTGTTTCTCCCATACTTGCTACCCCTAAGCCTGAATGACAAATGGCACCATGAAATACCTTAGCCGATGATTGTGAATGGGAGATACGATTACCATGAGAGTGTTAACAGGACTTTTGCAAAAAGCCCTGTAGTATACAGTTTTTGGTTTTCAGTTTTTAGCAAAACGCGTTTTTCATGCTGTAAACTGCCTACTGAAAACTAAAAACTTGAAGTTTGCAAAACTTCAATATTAACATACCTTTCTGGCCTATTCGTTCTTTTGGGAATTACCCGGAACGATCCATGGCTTTGATCTCTGAGCCCGGCAAGGGCATGTTCTGGATTCGACCTGGAGATATGCTGGGCTATTATATAGAGGTGACGCAGATTCGCAGAGAGGCGGTGGTGTGTGCATTCAAAGACCACGTCGGTCAGGTCGCCTGGGAGCCGTCATCTAAGACGGTGTCACAACGTCCCCGACCAGATGCTTCATCACACCTGCCTCCTGTGACAGCGAGTCCACTGTCCAGCCGTTTGGGCACACCTAAACAACCTGCAATTCCCCGTCCCCTGAAGGTGGAAGATGAAACAAAAGATACAGCTCATATTAGTCTCCGGAAGAGAAAACAAGAGCCTCCGTTTCCCATGTACAATGGCATTAATCCGAGTAGTCACTCAGCCACTGCCTGCTGAGAATGGCCAGATCCTGATAGTCGACCTGACAATCACCGTTGATGTCGCCGGCGATGATGGTCTCGCATACGGGCTTTCCAAAGTAACTCTTACTCGCTTCGGCAGTCCCGCCGTATGCGCCCATGTTGACGATCCCGCCATTCGGGAAGGGCTCAAGCCCGATGGGACTGGTCGGATCGCCTCCGTCAACGCAGGGGCTGGTGACATCGTCCTGAATCCAGGTTTTGCTAACAGTATCCCAGCGACCAGCCTGGGATTTAAGATGGTAGTCGCCATCAATCCAGAAGTCATCGCTACTATCGTTTGGCAGTCTATTTGGGTCCCACCGGCTTGGAGCTACGAAGCAGGGATCTTTGATTGCCCAGTTACCTGCGATTAGCTTCATTGGATCGACGACAGCATTCAGGCCAGGCTGAACGTTACAGTACAATACTTCCAGATGCATTTCCCCTAATATACCACCAGTGCTCCGCCCTATCTGCTCTCCAATTGTTGCCTGATTTTCCCAGAGAATACAATTTCGCAAGCACCCTTTATCTCCATGTGCGGGCCCAAATGCGCCCCCCCCTCCTCTACTGCCTTCGCCCATCTGATTTCCGGCAATGGTACAGTTGACTAATTCAAAATTTCCTCGACAACTAATCCCGCCGCCGTATTTAGCGGCACGATTTCCAGAAATAGTACAGTTGTTCACCAAAGTTGTAGATATATATGATGTCGAACGTTGGTTGTAAATTGACACACCTCCGCCACTACTGACTGCAATATTCGCACGAATCACACAATTCTTGATAACCGAGTTGGAGTCAACACATCCAATCCCACCACCGTTGCCACCCAGATTATTTTCAATAATACAGCCATTAATGCATGGACTGCTCCCAAGACACAATATGCCGCCGCCTTGCTCAAGAACATAACCGTTCCTAATGGTGAAGCCTTGGAGAACAGAATTAGGTCCTTCACCGCTGTGGAAGTAAAAACCCCTATGGTATGTCTTCTGTGAACCAACAGGGTCGTGAGGATACAGACCGCCACAGTCTATAACGCACGTTTGTGGCCCGCCTTCACTGTTCAATGCAACTGCCTTGCCCTTGAAATCAATATCGCGATTGCCTTCGCCGTCATACACGCCAGGCGCAACTGTCACAATATCGCCATGCACACAGGCGTCAATCGCTGCTTGAATAGTTGGATAGTCCTGCGGGACAAGGCGAGTCTCTGCCTCAACCAAACGCAATGTACTCAATACCATAAGTAGACTGATGATGAATCGCATATATATTCTCCCTCTGGTTTTACCCAACTGATTTCATTCTCCAGCAATGTTCACCATTTCTCATATATCAAGAATCCTTCTTCTCCATCAATCTAAAACACCCGCCAGTTTGATCCATGATCTGCCCACCATTTTGGGCATTCTGAACGCGTCATATTTTCTTTAATTGTACCCCTTCGAAGCTTTCGGGTTAAGACATACCCACTACGATTAACAAGCCTTGAAATGATTGGAATGAGAGACTCATCGCCTTCTGTTACATGGCCAATGACAAAAGGAAGACAGGCCAATCCACCGCGAGACATCTCGTTCATCAAATGGTTCAGAGAGTTCTGATCTCCAGGTTTTTCCTGTTGCAGTCGTTTCCATTTGGAATAATACTCATCAAATTGCCGCTTGGCAAATATATCACCTTCAGCCAGCCAGCGTTCCCAGATACTCTTGTACAACTTCTCAGCAGCCATCTGGCCCAAAGCTGAAAGATCTTTGGTTGTATATGTATGACTTTCGCTCGAATAAGTAATTCGAAATCGAGCACAAGACAAATATTCAAGGCAACCGTTTATTCTATAGTCACACTCACCACGAACTGATATGTAGCCAATAATAGGTTTAATGGCTTTGACGTCATGAAGCCATGTGAGAGCATATACGGCGTACTCACATTTCTTATCTTGAAGAACCTCTATCAGAGGCTCTACTGCATTAGGGTCTCCCAAATAGCCTAATCCAAGGACCGCATAATCTAATACAGGGTAGAGGTCCTTCTCTTCAGAGGTAACTATCAATCCTCCCACAGGATCACCTTCCTTCTGGAGAATATTCATCAGAGGACTGAAGGCACGATGGTCTCCGATTGCCCCAAGACACAAGGCTGCATAGCATCGGGCAATATGAAAATACATCCCTGAACGCTTTTTTTTGAACTCCTCGTCCATCCAACTTGGTCCATTCTGAAGAACATCAATCAAGAAGGGGACAGCTTTGGGAGTATCCAATCCCTGCACTGGAATAAACTCAGGGCAGAACACCTCCCCTTTGCCCCATGTTACCAGACGAAACCCTGCTCGCACGCCACCTGCTCTCTTGACTGCCGCTTGGAGCGCATCGGAATATAGTTCACTTGAATCTTCTCCCTGACTCAAGCTAGAAATCCCCAGAAATTCACTTCCAAGAATTATAGGTAAAAGCACCAGTAGACTCGTTGTTCTGTATAATCTTATCATAACTATATCCTTTTATAGATTACAATACACTAAATATTATATCGCTCAATAGGCAGACTGTCCATCAAGTGTTATCTCCACCAGTCCACTTGGGGAATCGTTCTCTTAACATTAGTACCACAGTGAATTTCCCCATTGCCATCGTGTAATAGCCAACAATCTACAAAACTTCCACCAACCATTGCCTGCTCAAATACATCCCCAGACGTATTTCTTGGACCATAAGGCTTTGGCACATGAAGTGTCCCCTTGTTGAGCAAGTTAACCATTCCTGGAACCAGAGCACCAGCGCCAGAGGAACTTGTGAATAGGGCCGGAATCTTAGTGAAACTTAAGGTGTTGAAAGGTCCCTTGGTCCGAGGATTCTTAAGGGACAGTGTCTAATAGCTGGCAGAGGATTCTTAAGGGACAGTGTCTAATAGCTGGCAAGCCCCTTTTTGAGGTAGCCT
>CAZBTJ010000157.1:0-12222 GCA_964494325.1 uncultured Pirellulales bacterium | reverse complement strand
ATAATGGGGAGTACTTCTATCAGATCGAGGATCCAGAACATAAGGACAAGATTGGCATTGGCCCTGGTTGTTACATTGATCAGATCTTTGGCCAGACCTGGGCGCATTGGGTAAACCTGGGGCGTCTGTTTGATCGAGACAAACAATTGTCGGCTTTACGTGCCCTGTGGAAATATAACTTTGTACCAGATGTGGGCCCATTCCGTGAACACTTTGAACGGGGACGCTGGTATGCTATGGCTGGAGACGCCGGGTTGATTATGTGCACCTGGCCCAGGGGTGGTAAGAACCCCAATTTTTCAAAACACTGGCAGTATGGCTACTTTAATGAGTGTATGAGTGGGTTTGAATGGCAAGCTGCGGCCCACATGATCTGGGAGGGCCATGACCAACCCGATCTCCTGGAAAAGGGCCTGGCCATCAGCCGCGCGATCCACGACCGGTATGACGGACGTCGTCGTAATCCCTACAATGAGATTGAAGCCTCCGACCACTATGCCCGGTCCATGGCCAGCTATGGGGTGTTTCAGGCCGTGTGTGGTTTTAACTGTCACGGTCCCCTGGGATCAATTGAATTTGCCCCGCGCCTATCGCCTGAAGACTTCAAAGCCCCATTTACAACGGCCGAAGGCTGGGGGACCTTTACCCAAAAACGTGAAACTCAGAAACAGACGGACCGCATTGAAATCAAGTGGGGCAAGCTGCATGTCAAAACATTGACTTTTGGCTTGCCTTCAAGCAAGATGCCTGAAGAGGTAGGTGTGAACTATAGTGGTCGTCGTGTCGAAGCCAAACAGAGTGTTACCGGGCATCGTATTACGATCGTCCTGAATGAATCGATCTGTATTGATCCGACACAAGCACTGGAGATTGGAATGTCCCTTTAATGAAGGGTTTTACGTGTACCAAATGACGCAAAATGGGGATAATTAAACGCATATTGGGGTGTTATATGGCTGGCAATTATCAGATGCAGAATAGTTTGGTGACTACTTGCTAATCCGTTAGAATGATGTCACATACATCAACATTGGTTGGCAAGTTTTTTTGTGTTTCTAAATCGATAGCGATAGGAGTTACACTATGCAAGAGCAGGCAACACGTCGAACCTTATTGAAAGTTCTGGGGATAGGTGGCGTAGGAGCGATTGCCCCGTTTCGAACATGGGGCAAAGGCACTGAACATAGTGTCAATTTTCACAAAAAAACAAAGATTCCCGTTATCCTGGGGGAAAGTCGAGAAGTGATTCCCGCCCATCCCACGAAACCAGGCGAAAAGGGCTGGTTTACCAATGATCATTGTTTTATCGTCAGTCGGGAAGACGGCAAGCTCCACTGGTTTGGGATTAACAATCCCTTTCCCCCCGAGGGGAAGCAGCTCTACCGCTACCACCCCTATTTGGGACATTGCACGACGGATGATCCAACGGGAACCTGGAAACGAGAAGCATGGGCATTGGACGAAAGCAAGGGTACTGAATATCTGGGGGCGCCGTACGTTATTTGGCATGACGAATCCAAGCGGTATGCCATGGTGGTGGAAACCAGGCTTGACGATAAACGCAGGTTGGAAGTTTGTTGGTCAAGGGATTTATATTGCTGGGAACGAACCCAAACACCCATTCTGCCGGACAAGTTGTGGTTGTCCTCGCGTGATCCCCATATCAACAAAGGTCCCGATGGAAAGTACTGGATCCACCTTGTTTCAACCGGAAATAGAGGCGGAAAACAATCGCAAATACTTCGCATCCGAACCCAGGATTTTGTCCGTTTTGAAGATCCTGAGACGATTCTGGGGATTAATGATAATACTTGGGCGACGCTGATGGAATCGCCTTTCTTACTAGAAAAGGATGGTTGGTGGTATTTGTTCTTCACCTATGCTCATCGACGTTACGCTGAAACTTGCGTAGTTGTATCCGACAACCCGGACCGTTTTGACTTCGAGTCCAATTGCCTAACGACCTTGTTTGGCCATGCTGCGGAGATTTTTACGTACCAAGACAAGAGTTACATCTCCTCCTGCGGCCCGGAAGACAAACACTTTTTGAATACGCATGGTGTGACCCTTGCAGAACTGGGATGGGCGACACTGAAAAACTAGGAATGTCAACATATAATGAACAATCCGACTTTTTTGAAACACTGGCTGATTCTATCTACACTATTGAGAGATTTACAGCAACAGACTAAGCACCTTTGGAAAATCTCTTTCATCATTTATCCAACACGTCATCACGGTGTAAGGCGACTTTGTGTTTGACTGAGGCGATGTTGGGAATAATACTGTGTGTGGAATCGGCGTTGGCATAGAAAAATGTGGCAGCTGCATAGTTCATGTTCTTTCTGAAGGGATGCCAGATTTCCATATCAAATTTGATCGATTCGGTAAATGGAATGTCGTCGAGCAGGTGGTAGCGATTGTTGTTTGAGTATCCCCACTTTTTGTTGCCCTCACCACGAGGCTGAGAAATAAAGGGCGTGTAGTAACGCTGAGGGCGACAGTAGGCGTAACCGAAGTAATCCTCCGTACCGGTTCCGAAGATGGAGGGGAAGCTTTCTCCATCCACATAGACCTTGTCATCGCCTTCCCCCCACCAGGTCTGATTATTTTTCAGGGTGCAGGTATTGAAAATGGTGATCGATGTGCCCACATAGCGTCCGGAGCCGAGTACTGTGACATAATTGAGATCGCTCCGGTTTTGGGTACTGATATTTCGAAGTTCGAACCAGGTTGCATTGAAATAGAGGCTGCGGTCATCCCAGTTGTAGTCGTCCACGGTCGCTTCAAGGCGTTCAAGGATGATCTTTTGCTGACCATAGTTGGTAATGGTGACGGTGGCAGATTTCTGAAAGGGCATGACGTAGTATGTACTGAGTGTGCCTGTCTTATTGTCAGCCTTGACATAGTAGGTATCATTCTTTTCATCGCTATAACCGACTCCGACGAGTGAACCGACAGGGATCCAGGCGGTTTGTTTGTCGTCAAAGGTCATGGACACAACCGTTGACCGGAGGGCCTGCTGGTAGTCTTCGGCCTGGAGTTGCACTAGAAACCTGGTGATGGCTTTGGAGCCTGTTGTTGTTAAGGTGGTCGATTCTTCGGGTGCAAGTGTGATATTTGTTTCAGCGATGTTCTTACCAGAAACAGAAGGATTCTCACTGGTCAAATCTCCTGCTACTTGTTTCATGAGCTGTTTGGCTGTGCCGAGTTGCTCCATGGTGAAGGTTCTGACGTCTGTACTGGGGGCATATTTCCGGTAGCCTATCTGATAATAGGAACCCCCGCCTTCCCACGTCACCTTACAGCTTTTTTGATATGGAATTGGTAGGTAAAGATCATGTCCCCGCCAGCCTGGATTTGTTTTGTCATCTGATGCTTTGAAGGAGAAAGGGAGAGGGGCTAACTTGTTGCCACCCACCAGTTCAGCAGGTCCCATTTCAATAACTGGTGCATGTGAACCGTCCAGATAAATTCTGATGATTCCAGTGTTATTGGCAGTGGCCCACCAGCGAACAATGGCGCCTGGGCCGTTGTCGTCCATGAGAACATTTTCGGTTCGCCCGTGGTTCTTTTCGATCCGAACATACTGACCAAAATCACGGTTTGCAAACCAGCCTTTGCCCCAGTCGCGGCCTTTTTTCTCAACATACAATCCATCGGCAGGGTTGTTCACTTTGGAGGCACGATCATAACTTGTGGCAGCTTCTGCAGTATACGCTGGACTGGGCTTTTTAGTTAACTCGGAGCGATTGACCATTTCTTTGAGCAGGCTTTCCAGGCTGACGGCCTCGGCTAGAAGGAATGATGGATTTCCCAAGACTATCAATGAGAATAGTGTGATGTATCTTACCATTTGAACGCTCCACATGATGTATTAAACATTAATGCCGATTGCCTGTTTATTGCTTCTATCTTTAGGCTCCAAACCCCTATTTGATTGTATTGTAATAGCGGGATTATATCAATTGGGCAGTTTAGGTTCAAGGTCTCGTATTCACACGATTAGGCGATATGTATAAACTCCGCTGCACGGCGAAGTCACCCATCATCTTTCCACCAGTAAAATTCAACTTGCTTGTCTTCAGCTTATGGTATAGGTTTTCCTTCGGCCTGTAAACTTCATTTGGAGTCATGCAGGTAGCCAAAAAGAAGGAATATACTGGAACCGATTAGAAAAGGTGTCAGAAATGCTCAAGTGCGTAGGAATGGCATACTATGATACGGGTATGTTCTCATTTTTATCGCCAATGATGGCTCCCTCGCACACGGTCCGAATCAGCGTATCGGAATGCTCGTCGCCGACAGTCTAGATGGCCCATGGGCGGCGGTGCCGGACGAGAACACACCGCTTCTCGGTCCTCCCGACGATCAGGTTCTCTGGTGTTACGGAAGCGGCTGTGGCGTTACGAATCCCACGCTGTTGGTCCACCTGGATGGTCGCTTTCTCCTTTACTTCAAGGCGATGAGTGGGCCTCGACCCCAGGGTAAAGTGAGTATGGGTGTAGCGGTTGCTGACAACCTGGAAGGCCCGTATACAATTCAACCTAAATCCATCACCACCCCACAATGCCCTATTAGCCCGCCCGGACTTGGCCATGCACCGACTCATCAAAAAGGGAGCACTGCATCCGCGTAAGATTTGTGGAAGGCTTGCCTTCGACATCAAGGAGCTTAAACTTGTCGCATCAGTTGGAGAATACAGGTTCGATGGTTCCCCACGTAGAGGGCCAGTCTGGCTCTGTGAAAGCTCTGATTGCTGTTGGCCGCTGCTGAATTTGTGTTTCTTACCAAGTTTCTGTTTGGCATGGAATTAGTTTTCTTGTGGTCTTGACCAGCAAAAATGGCCGGAGATGTGATTATTTGCACCTTACGGCATCGGCCCAATTGTGTATTCAAAGGAAACTGGTCAATCTGTCGGTGTGATGCCAAACGCCTGATCAGTGAAGTTGAGATAGCACTGCCAATCAAAAGTGGGAATGCCATGCCCTCCGGGGCGACGGTGATACCCAAGGTGTGTACTGCTTATAGGGGTATTTTCCGGGGGCCAATTAACGGTGGGCAATCCAGGGTGGCCAAGGAAACGCCAGACAGGTTCAGCGGCTTTTATGCTAAGGAACTCGCCGTAGGGATCAAACCATTTTTTGGGAAAGCTTGAGACATAGAGTTTACGAGGCGCACAGGCTGCCAGTAACATGTGCTGGTCGAAAGGCAGCATTGCTTCATTCTTAATGTCTTGTTCTTCAAAGGGAATAAGAAACTCATTCTCTGTTGTGTGTTTACAACCCACCATGAGCAAGGCAACTGTAGTTATTTGGATAAACCGATATAACATACTAATCATTCCTTAAGGCTTCTCCATATTCACGAACAATTTTCCTGGAATATTCTTCACCAAAGTTCTCCTCATAAACCTTATTAATCCAGGCTCCAAAGGTTGTTATTGATTTTATCCCCAGTCTTTCATATAGCTCAACATCTCTTCTACACTGTTCTTTGGTGCAAGAAACTTTCACCAAGTTGTCCCTGTTCCAACCCGAAAACATGGACACATCTAACCAATATTCGAGAATGTGGGCTGTTTCAGGTGGGAATATTTCCAGATTATTCTTCAGGTGTGTTACCAGTTTGGCATCCAGCGGTTTGGTATAATCTCTTTGAATTGGGGCAAACTCAAGAAATACGCCGGGAAGTGGTTTAACCTTTTTAGGAGGAACAATCGTTTCAACATAAGCCAAGTGTGCTACTGTTGCTTCCGAATCGTATTCTTTAAGTGCTTCAAGTACTGCATTTTCATAAAGTAATACTTGCTCACTGGGGCTATATTGGCCGCATTCGGGGCAATTACAATACAATTGTACATCGTCTGTCCAGAAAAAATAACGGTGGCTTGTTGGCCTTATCCAATGCGCCATTTCCACCGCATTCTTTTTTACTATTTCCATGGCCTCTTTTGATGTAAAGCACATATTGTAATCACCATTTCGTTTGCCCTCTTTATCAACCCTAAAAAATTCCGGATGCTCATCGAATAAATCACGTGGCAACAGCTCCCTCAAAATATGTTGTTCATACTCAACTTCAATTTTATACTTCTCGCATTCTGCAAGGAAAACTGTGCCGTTTTCACTTTCTAAAAAAGCCTTTAATTTGGGTAGAGTTTCCAGTCGTGTATCCGAGTGAAGTCCAATTACATTTAAGCCGGCATCATGTGCCATTTCAACCCACGTTTTACATCCAAAAGAGGTTAAATCACTTGGGTAAAGAACGATACCTCGTTTTGCAACCTTCTCGTTACTCCCCTTTTTATCGACACAAGAATTGGCAATTGCCAAAAGAATGGCGCCTAGAAGAAACAGCAAAAGTCTATTTTTAATTGTTTTCATAATCGCGTGCGGTCCAAAAATATATAGCTGCCTGGAATTATGATTAGACGATACCATTTAAAGGACGATTTTGCAATGAGTTATGATTGATTCGTGGTATGGACAATAATGCCGATCAGAGAGTTGCCAGCAAATGGTTAAGTGTACCCATTTTTCTGTGTCCTGATCTTGACTATGGGTTGCATGGGGACCCGGCTGGCAATGAAAAGGGTTTGCTGATGGTATTCAATCCTCTTGATAGGGCCGTATCGAAAAAGATCAAAATGCTGCTTTTACTATGCAAGGCTTGATCGGACAGCCCAAATCAGAGGAGAAGAGCCGCGACCCAAAGAGTTGGATTAGCCCGCGATTATGCTGTTCTGCCTGATGTTGACGTGGCTGCTGGTGGGATGGCCTGGTTTGTTGTCGAATAAAACAAATGTGAGGCAATTATCCCTTTATATTATGGGCGTAGCAACCCTGTTATGCTATTATATTAAAGTGTTCAGCTCCCTGTGAGGTTTCCGGCAGGGAGTATCATTTTGAACGAGAGAAAGGGTGAAAAAGGTTCTGTTCCTTGTATAGGTGCCATAATGGAAATGGCCAGCACGGTCCCAGGCAGCAATCAATTGATGCCATTCTATTACAGCAACTCAGATAATGTGGCATCCCAAACTGAACGGTCATTTGCTCCAGCGCAAGACTGGACCATTGGTGGGGCTCAAACCCTGTCAATTGCTTTCAGTGGTCAGACCGGGAACACAGGCACGTTGTATGCCAAGATCAACAATACCAAGCTGACATATCCTCATGCTGCAACCAATATTGCTTTGGGTGTATGGCAGGCCTGGAATATTGATCTGACCTCCATGAATGTTCAAAATGTCACAAAACTCCAGATTGGTATCGAGGGCAATGCTGCGTCAGGGTTGATCTTGATTGATGATATCAGGCTGCATGCCGCAGCTGGCGAGATCATTACGCCTGCAGATCCTGGGGCAAATGGCTTGGTTGCCGAGTACACATTTGAAAGTGACACCAGTGACAGCTCCGGCAACGGACGTCATGGGACAATTGTGGGTGCAGATGGCACTGGCATTGTCAATGATCCTGTCAGAGGTCAGGTCTTGAGCCTGCCCGGTGGTGACGATCAGTATGTAGAAATTGGAGCCGTGGGTATCAGTGGCACTATGCCAAGGACCATCGCATGTTGGGCCAAGGCAGCCAACACTTCTATTCCTGATTGGAGTCTCATCTTTGGTTTCACGACAGGAACGCTAGACACGGGCGTTAGCGGCAGTCACTTCAACCTTGGAAGCCTGGGTGGACCTGGCGGAGTCGGTGCCCACGTTTGGGGCTGGGAAGAGACCATGGTCTCCGACGACGATGTCCTGGAATGGCACCATAATGAGGTTATTGGCCCATGACTGGCAATAATGTATTGCTTGGTGTCGTTCTTGGTGTAGATTGCAGCAACCATGGCGGTTCTGGAGCTCTTTTCTCCTTGTTTTGCTTTTCCTCGGGCGTATAATCACTGCTATGGTTGAAAAGAATACCTAATAGTACGAAAATGTGAAGGGTATGATCATGCGGTTTGTTAGATGTCTATGTACCCTTCAAAGAAGATTCACAAGCGGGTCGGCGGATGCGCATTGATTATATTCTTGCCAGTCAGGATTTAGCAAAGACGGTACAAAAAGCATCTTGGTTGGTTCAACCGAAATTCAAAGATTACTCGGATCATTACCCAGTGGTTGCCGATTTTACTGACCTTCATTAGAAGTTGCAATCGGCGGGGTGAACCTGAGCCAATGTCTCGTAACCTTGGTGTAAGGCAAACTAATTTGGAGTATAGTTATGAAGTTGCTGGTGACGATCTTTCTAGTGAGTGTCTCTTCTGTCATACCCAATGGGATTGACGATAATTGAGTCTTGTGGTGTTTTTCTTATGTTTGTTAAAAGCCGGATGCGTTGCAAAAAAGAGGGTATCTGTAAGGGCGCAGCGAAATTCAGTGCACCCAGTTGAGCATGATTCCCTTGGAATTACGTTGGTTCCAAGGACCGAAGTAGTTTATGTGGTTAGGAGATGGTCAATGAAAGCCCCATTAGTGAGAAAAAAAGGTGTATGGCAATTGGTTGTGGGAGTCTGCTGTGTGCTGGTTGGACTCGCTCAAGCAGGTGTCCCGTCCCAGGCGGCTGATACAAAACCCCGTTTACGCATATTAACCTACAATATCCATCATGGCAGGGCCATGGACGGCAAGTTTGATTACGAGCGTCTGAGTAAGGTAATTACGAATTTGAAGCCGGATGTGGTGGCCTTGCAAGAGGTGGATTGTAAAACCCAGCGCAGTAGTGGTGTTGATCAGGCAGCCATACTTGGTAAACTAACGAAGATGAATTCTGCGTTTGGTCAAGCCATGCCATATCTGGGAGGGCAGTATGGCGAGGCGGTTCTTTCCCGCTTTCCCATTGAAAAGGTCGAGGCGCATCCGCTGCCCTTTAGCCCCGGCCTGGAGCCGCGTACGGCTCTGGCTATTCGCGTTACGCCGGATAACGGTATTCCTACCCTGGTATTTGTTGGTACCCACCTCTGTCATCAGCAGGAGGCAACCCGTACTGAGCAGGCCAAGCAAATCAACCTGGTACTCCCAGCCGAGGGCAAGGTGCCCCACATCCTGGCTGGTGACTTGAATGCTCGCGAAGGCAGTGATCCCATGAATGTCCTACTTAAGAAGCGTTGGGTGGATGTAGTGGCCCCCGAGTCGCGGATCGATTTTATCCTAACGCGGCCGGTAGACCCCTGGAATGTCGTTGAGGTCACTATCGTCGACGAAAAAGTCGTTTCCGATCATAAGCCGGTACTAGTCGTCCTGGAATGGACTGGTGAAACAAAGGTCCAAAAGGCAGAAATCGCCGAGTCAACGCCCCCTGATCAAGCGAAATGGGAACTGGTTTGGCAGGATGAATTTATCGAAAGTAAACTGGATGAGGCCAAATGGACACGCTGCAGACGGGGAGGATCCAACTGGAATGATACCATGACTGCTGATTCTCGCCTGTTGGTCATCAATGACGGTGTAATACACCTGCGTGGAATCGAAAATGACAATGAAGAGAAAGACTCGGTACCATTCCTCACGGCTGGCCTAACCAGCCGGAAGAAGTATTCCTTTCAATATGGCAAAGTTCAGATTAGAGCACGCTGCAAAAGCGCCCAAGGTGCCTGGCCGGCCCTGTGGATGATGCCGGAAACCAGACCAAAAGAAGGCTATGGTGAAATCGATATCATGGAGCACCTGAACTTCGATGATAAGGTCTACCAGACAGTCCATTCTGATTACACCAACAAAGATAAGAGCACGCCGCCGCAAAGATACTGCTTCCCCGAGATTAATCGTGATGGCTGGAACACGTACGGCATTGAATGGGATGCAGACAAAATTATCTTCACTGTCAATGGCAAGCCGACACTCACCTATCCCCACATGCCGGAACTGAGTGAAGGTCAATGGCCGTTTGATACTCCCTACTACTTTATCCTCTCCATGCAGATTGGTGGCGGCTGGGTCAACGGCTCAGGCCCAAGCAATCCCGAACACTATCCTGTAGGAATGGAAATCGACTGGGTACGCGTGTATAAGAAAAAATAATAGAGAATTCGTTTTGAATAATTGGAGTAATGAAAATGAACGCAGATTCCGAAACTGGTGTTCACATTCGTATGTTATGCATCTGTGTCCTAGTAATATTTACCATCTCTCATTCCCCCAATGTCAATGGGCAGGAACATGATTTAAAGGACACTTTGCTATTATCCATAAACTTTGATGAGGATGCTGCGTCGTCTCATACGGATGCCCATGCCGAAGGCATAAAGGGCAATGGTTTGGACCTGAAAAACCGCCATGACATTCCAAAACTACCGGATATTGGACTGGAGCAGTTTTCTGGCAGCGAAGACTTTTCCGTTTCCGTATGGGTCAAGTCCAAGAGCAACACTTTGGAGCCGGCGGTCATTCTGTCGAATGCGGATTTCTCAACAAAGCCAATGGGGATATATGGCCGGCGAAGAATCAGTAACGGTTTTACCCTCTACAGTCAAAACGGAGCTTGGGGATGGAACATTGGAAACGGAAGACTCCATTACAATTATGAGCCGATAGCTGCTGATCAAGCTGTCAATCACAATAAGTGGCACAACCTTGTCTTTAGTTACAACGCCGTCAAAAAAGAAGCAAGGTTGTTTTATGACGGCATCAACCGAGTGATACTCAGCCTTGGTGATTTAGATGGATCGGACTTCCGAAGTGACTTGCCTTTGCGTATTGGCGGAGACAATAATGTCTCACCCGGAGACAAAACTTTCTCAGGTGTGATCGATGAATTACAGATCTGGGACTGCGTTATAACATCCGAAGAGGTTAAGAAATCATATACAGAGCCAAACCTCAGGATTTGGATGTAGTTCTGAAAGCCTGGTCTAGCATTAATGAGAATGCCGATACTGTACCCGTCATACATGGAGGTGACTATAATTCCGCTTCACATTTGGATGATGGAATCGGCAAATCGGGCCATAGCAAGCTTATGGCTGATGCCGGATTTGTCGATTCTTTCCGACAGTTACACCCGGATGTGGAAAAGTACCCCGGCAGTTCGATAGGCAGTAGCGGCAAGGATCGCATCGATTACATTTATTATAAGGGCACAAAGTTAAACGCAATTAAAACAGACCCTATAGTAAGAGAGTTCAAAGGAAGCGGACAACGGACTCCAGGCTATCCATCGGACCATTTGGGCGTCGTAACGAGGTTCAAATTCGAATCAGACACACCTGCTAAGCTGCCCATTGTGGGATTTAAATTTGATGGCGATGTGAGTAGTTCTACAGCATCAATAAAAGCTGATGTCAGAAGACCATCTTCTTTTATTGATGGTGTTTCCGGTAAGGCGCTGGATTTGACTCGTCGAGTCAGGCATAGATACGGTCTTGATCTTGGCAGATCGGAAAAACTCGATTTTGGCGCGGAGAAAGACTTCTCTGTGCTTGTATGGGTCAAGACTTTGCCCGGTGCCGAACTTGGTAACGCAATTGTCACTAATTTGGATTGGGCGAAAGCTCGCAACGAAGATAAAGAACTAAGAGGCTCCAAAGAAGTTACCGGCCCGGGTTGGGGGATCGCTTCTCAACCTTCTGGCAGTTGGTCCTGGATCATGAGCGACGGCGACAAATATCGATTTGACTACGAACCCACAGCCCAGCGTCAACCGATCAATGATGGTAAATGGCACCAGCTTGCGTTTACTGTAAAGCGCAAAACGAAAGAAGTGTGTTTGTATTATGATTGTAGAAAAGTAGCTACCTACTTCATTTGGAACTTAAAAAGTGTTACTAGCGCATTAAACACCATGATAGGCACGTGCAATTTAGGAAGCTACAATGGGGAGGGGTTCACAGCTTCAATGGCATGATAGGTTTCACAGAGGCCTATCGCGAAGTTTACCCGGACCCTATCAAGTACAGAGGCGGTACAACCATTGATACAGATGGAAACGTTGGGGGCAGAATCGATTATATCTATTATAAGGGTCGCGAAATGAAAGCTCTCGAAGCTGAAATCATTACACAGCATCCTTCAGGTGTGCAGAAGTTCCCTTCTGACCACTGTGCAGTTACGGCCGTACTAAGGCTTCCACCTGAAAAATAAGAAATATTAAATGGACTTAATTGATAAAAACAGCCATGCGATTGGTCACGACATCCTGGGCTTATGTTTCCGTGCTTCTTGTCGGTGTTTTTTGAACTCTGTAGTCTGAAAATCTATGCCATGAATATGCGTGACTCCTGCAGTAA
>CAZBTJ010000156.1:0-12232 GCA_964494325.1 uncultured Pirellulales bacterium | reverse complement strand
TTCGAAAGCCCAATCAGACTTTGACTGGCAGACGCATGTGTATATTGGCTTCTCATATGATGGTGTGAACAACTACACAGAAGGGTTGATTGACGAGGCTCGTATCTATAATAGCCCATTGTCTCTTGGTGAGGTCGGCTGGTTGGCCGGGCTGACGGAGCCAATGGTGAAACCGTTCTAGCGAACATAATGATACATCTTACTAGATCCGGCATTGATGTCACACATACATTAATGCATACGCAGGGAATTAGTAACAGGACTTTTGCAAAAAGCCCTGTGGTGTACAGTTTTTGGTTTTTAGTTTTTAGCAAAACGCGTTTTTCCTGCTGAAAACTGCCTACTGAAAACTTGAAGTTTGCAAAACTTCAGTTGGTAAGTCTTTCTTCGAGCGATCCGCACATCAGTGCGGATCGCTTTATTTTGAGTAACCCAAATGGGCCCTGTGGCATGTGTCACAGGGCCCCTTTTCTGTTTGATGGGTGCCCCCTGTCACTTTTATCCCTTGTGTCAGCGTCCTTCTGGCTGGTATAACCACTCCTGACAGTTGAAGCTTGCAGAATCTTAGTTGTGAAGTCTTGCAATCGCGATCCGCAGTATGAGAACAGGGTCCATAAGAACTTGAAAGGGGAACCAAAATGATGACTCAAAAAAAACAAGGTCCAATGTCTTTGATACAGTCTCTGATTCTGGCCACAACATTGGCCAGTCTGCTGGCCAGCACTGCAGCTGGTGCGCCGCGTGTGACGGCCGATCCCATGACCGTGTGGTTTGACCAGCCCAGTCGGTCCTTTCACGAATCGTCTATGGTGGGCAATGGCCGGCTGGGGGCCATGGACTACGGCGGTGTCGACCAAGACCGGATTGTGCTCAACGAGTCCTCGATGTGGTCGGGCGGATCGTATGAGGCCAATAAGTACGATGCCTATCAGTGCCTTCCGGAGGTGCGTGCCAAACTCTTTGCCGGGGACATTTCCGAGGCCGGCGCACTGCTCAACCGGAGTTTCCGATATGCCGATGGGGTCAAGGGATGGGGAGACGAAAACCAATTCGGATGTTACCAGATCCTGGCGGATCTGACACTCACCTTCAGCACAGAAACGGCGGTTCAGGTCACCTCACCAAGCGGTCACGGAGAGGGTGACGGCAAGACGATTGCCGGGTCTGTGGACGGCAATACCCGAACGAAGTGGTGCGTTCAGAATGCCAGCCCCACAGTCCAGTGGCAGGTGGCATTGCCCCAGGCCCAAACGGTGGCTTGGTATACATTCACCAGTGCGGACGATGTGCCGGCACGCGACCCAAAGATGTGGGTATTGGAGGGGTCAGTGGAGGGTGAGACATGGACGGAACTGGACCGACTCTCCTTTGACAAACCGTTCGAAAAACGGTTCGAGACCCGGCGCTTCGAGATTGCACAACCGGGTGCCTACCGGTTCTATCGGTTTACCTTCACGCCCCGCGATGCGTATTTTCAGGTGGGAGAGATTGCCCTGGACGGGGTGTCAACCGATCCAGCTAGTCAGACTGGGCCGGTCCCAGCCGATTACCGGCGTGAACTGGACCTGATGACGGGCGTGGCAAGTAGCCGCTATACGCAGGACGAGGTGACCATCACACGCGACCTGGTGGCATCGAAACCGGATGAGGTCATTGCCGTACGTGTCAGGGCAAACCGCCCCGGTGCGCTCAGTTTCACGGCTGCGTTGTCACGACAGCGCAACGCTACCACGCGTATCGACGGATCGCGGCAGGTGGTCGAAGGCCAGTTGCCCTTTAACCAACCCGGCGGCGGGGGACAGGGCGTGCATTACCTGGCATTGCTGGGCGCTCGGATCAAGGGCGGCAAGGTCTCGGCCACGCCAGACGGACTGCGCATCCAAGGCGCACACGAAGCGGTCTTGATGGTATCTGCCGGTACGGATCTGTTTGAAAAGAGCTATGCGGCCATGGCCCGCCGGCGACTCACAGCGGCCCTGAACAAACCCTTTGAAACACTGCTGCGAGATGCCGTGGCCGATCACCGGCAATACATGGAACGCTGCCAGTTGACCCTGCCAGCCGGACCGGACGCGGCCCTGCCCACGCCCCAGCGCGTGAAACGCAACGAAGAAAAGCCCGACCCGTCTCTGGCTGCCCTGTACTTCCAGTTTGGCCGATATCTCATGGTGGCGGGCTCACGCCCGGATTCACCATTGCCCACGAATCTCCAGGGCATCTGGGCCGAAGAGTATGCCACGCCGTGGCACGGCGATTTCCACAGCAATATCAATCTTCAGATGAATTACTGGCCTGCGGAGGTCACCAACCTCTCGGACTGTCACGCCCCGCTTCTGCGGTTTCTACAGGGCATGGCCACAGAGGGTGCCAAGACGGCCAGGGCCTACTACAACGCCCCCGGCTGGATGGCCAACCACACCCAGAATCCCTGGTTCGAAACCGCGCCGAGCTACCTGCCTGCCTGCATCGGACCGACCTGCGGCGCCTGGCTGGTCCAGCACCTCTGGACCCACTACGAGTTCACCCAGGACAGGGCATTTCTGCAGGCCAATTACCCGATCCTGCGCGGGGCCGCCGAGTTCTGCGCAGCCGTGCTGGTCGAGGATCCCAAACACCAATGGCTGGTGACCTCACCGTCGAACTCTCCGGAAAACGCCTATGTCTACACGGACAAGAGCGGCCGAAAGCAGCGCACTGCCCTGTGCATCGGCGCAACCTATGATATGCAGATCATACGCGCCTTGCTGACCTGTACTGCCAAGGCCGCACGCCTCCTTGGCATAGACGCGGACTTTGCCGCACAACTCGACGCCACGCTTGCACGCCTGGCCCCGACCCGCGTCAATACGGCAGGACGCATCATGGAATGGCAGGAAGACTTTGAGGAGGCAGAAATCCATCACCGACACTGCTCGCATCTGTGGGGCGTGTATCCCGGTAACGAGATCAATGCCAACACACCCGAGCTGTACAAAGGAGCACGCCTGTCCCTGGAACGGCGAGGCGATGCCTCCACGGGCTGGTCCATGGCGTGGAAGGCCAATTTCTGGGCACGCCTACGCGACGGTGATCGGGCTGCCAAGCTGCTAGCCATGCTGGTTGGCCGGGGCGCCGGCAACCTGATGTGTCTGCATCCTCCGTTCCAGATCGACGGCAACTTCGGCGGCTGTGCGGCCGTGGCGGAAATGCTCATCCAGAGCCACGACGGCACTATCACGCTCTTGCCAGCCCTGCCCGCAGCTTGGTCGCAGGGCCAGGTGAGCGGCCTGCGTGCCCGGCACGGCTACAGCGTGGACATGGCGTGGCACGAGGGCCGGATCACGGATTACCGCATCGCAGGGCAAAACGCCGGGCCGGTCACCGTGCGTATCAATGGCAAGCTAAAGACAGTAACCGCAGAACGACTCTGAAGATAAGCCATGATTGGAGTGAATCAAAAAAGAGATCACAGCAAAGCCTGCAAGAGAACCGCTTGTATTTATCGCACAAATCCTTATAATTTGTGGTTTTGATATTCCTGGAGGCTTCGGCTATGGCACATTTGACAAAACTTGATGATATCGTTTCGCTGTGTAAGCGACGTGGCTTTATTTTCCAATCCAGCGAGATCTATGGTGGTCTGGCGAGCTGTTATGATTACGGCCCTTTAGGTGTCGAACTCAAAAACAACGTCAAAAAGGCCTGGTGGAAGTCCGTGGTCCAGATGCGAGACGACGTAGTAGGCCTGGATAGCAGTATCCTGATGCACCCCATGATCTGGAAATCAAGTGGCCATGCAGATAAGTTTGCTGATCTGATTTCTGAATGCAAGAAGTGTAATTCACGCACACGCGTGGATCACCTCAAGAACGAAGACGGCTCAGAAGGCCATGTCAATGACCTGACCACCAAGGTCTGCCCTGCCTGCGGCAAGGTCGGTGAATTTACAGAACCCATGCCTTTTAAGCTCATGTTTGAGACCGAGATGGGGGCCAATGCTGAAGATACCATGACCCTGTATCTGCGACCTGAAACGGCCCAGGGGATCTTTGCCAACTTCCGCAATGTGCTGGACTCGACGCGTGTGAAAGTGCCATTTGGTATCGCCCAGATCGGCAAGAGCTTCAGAAACGAAGTCACGACCAAGGCCTTTATCTTCCGCACCCGCGAATTTGAACAGGCCGAGATCGAATTCTTCTGCGAACCGGGCACGGATGAAGCCTGGTACGAAACATGGAAGGCAACCCGTTTTGCCTGGTACACAGATCACGGCATCAATCCAGACAACCTGCGTTTCCGAGACCATGACCCTGACGAACTGGCCCACTATGCCAAGGCCTGCGTGGATGTGGAATACAAATTCCCGTTCGGCTCAAGCGACTGGCAGGAGCTTGAGGGTGTGGCCAACCGAACCGACTATGACCTGCGCCAACACCAACGCGGCATTCGCAGCATGAATGCCTGGTTTGAAAATGGCCGCGACCTGACCAAGGTCAATCTGGTGGATGAACCTGAAGATTTCCACAAGGGCCCCCTGTCCTTTTTTGACGACCAGAAAAAAGAACGCTATATCCCCTATGTGATTGAGCCCAGTGCCGGCATAGACCGAAGCACCTTGGCCTTTTTGGTCGACGCCTATGACGAAGAAGAGGTCAACGGCCAGAAGCGAAATCTTCTCAGGTTCCACCCTGCCCTGGCACCCACCAAAGTCGCTGTATTCCCACTGGTGAAGAAAGAAGGCATGCCAGACATTGCACATAATATCGTCAATGACTTCAAGAAATACTTTACCGCCTTTTACGATGAAAAGGGCGCCATCGGACGCCGCTACCGCCGCCAGGATGAAGCAGGCACACCCTTCTGCATGACCGTGGACGGCGACACGCTGGAGCACAAGACTGTCACAGTACGTGACCGCGACAGCATGGCACAGACCAAGGTCGACCTGGATCAGGTCAAAAACTACATGCGTGACAAACTGGATATATAGAAAATGGCTCTCAGCTATCAGCTATCCGCCGTCAGCTCTTACAGGAAGGTGACTCATGAAAACTCGGATGATGTGGGCGATCGCAGTGGTTTCTGCGTGTGCCTTGACAGGCACGGAACAGGTGGCGAATGCGGCTGTTGACCTGGCAAAAATGCCGATCCGCAAGACACTGAATCGTGCAATGGCTCTGGCCGATTATGGCAACAACAAAATCCATATCCTCAACAAAGCCGGGGATATTGTCTGGCAGTATCCAGCCGAACGACCGCAGGATGTGTGGGTCCTGCCCAATGGAAACATCCTGTTTTCACATCTTCGCGGGGCCACAGAAGTCACGCGAGCCAAAAAGGTCGTCTGGACATACAGCGTGCCGAACACCAGCGAAGTCCACGCATGTCAACCCCTCCCGAACGGCACAGTGATGGTCGCCGAATCCGGCCCCATGCAGATTCTTGAAGTGGACCGTCAGGGTCAGGTCATCAAAACGGTCAAACTCCAATCGAACGAAACGAACTCGCATCGACAAATGCGATGTGTTCGCAAGCGTCCCAACGGGAACTATCTCGTGGGACAATATTTTGATCACGTGATTCGAGAATACGGACCCGATGGCAGGATCATCAAAGCATGGAAGCATTCCGACGCATTCGGAGGGATTCCAATTGCCGGTGGAAGACTGCTCTGTGCCTGTGGCGATGCCCATCGTCTGATCGAGTATGATGCCGATGGCAAGGTCGTGTGGGAAGTCACAGAAAATGACCTGAAAGACAATCCCTTACGCTTGGTGGCAGGTCTCTTTCGACTATCCAACGGCAACACCCTAATCTGCAACTGGGGCGGCCACGGCTACGTGGGGCAGCAACCGCAGGTTGTGGAGATCACACCAGACAAAAAGGTCGTGGGAGAGCTGTACGATTTCCACCATATGGGCACAATCACCGCAATCTATGTCATAGACGATCCCCGCGACCCCACTCAATTCGAGGTCACTCGATAGTAAAACAGCCATGGGCGACAGCCCATCCAACAAACCTAACACTTAAAACTAAAAACTTAACACTCAATAAAAAGAGCCGCGATGAACATCGCGGCTCTTTTTATTGCTTAAGCACATAGTGTAACAGTGTTTCTTCAGTGTGGGACAAGCGGCGACAGGCCTCTCTGGCAATATTCATGATGAGAAGCGTAAACAGGTTAAGATCGGTTTTGTAGAAATTGAGCAGGGCCTTTCTTGACAGGATGAGCAGTTCTGTATCACCCTTGGCCACAGCAGAGGCCGCGTGAGGCATAATGCCAATCACAGACGTCTCTCCAAAACAATCACCCGGCTCAAATTCGATGAGCTCCAAATCAGTATTCTCGTCCCCTGCGATCAGCTTGACTTGCCCCTGACGAATGATATAAATGTGGCTGGGCTCACTGCCCTGCTCAAAAATCACATCACCCTGGTCATAAAACACCTCTTCCAGTTCATTGAACAATCTGTCCAATTGCAACTCATCCAAGCCAGCAAAGATCGAAATCTGATTGAGCATGGCCAAAACCTCTTTGCCATGCGAAAATTTGTGTCTGTTTTCAGGACCGCTCATTCGGCTTTCCTCATTCGAATCCACACCAACGCCAAGAGTGCTCCAATCATATTTGAGCACAGATCCAGAGACGTATTCATATACCCCCCAACCCCTGCCTTGGGTACAGCACACATCACGATAAACTCCAAAATCTCATTAAATGCCCCAAACCCCAATCCGGCCATGACCAGAACCAGTCCCAGCGAAAAGGGGATCCGGTCCAGATTGCTAAGTTGCGGCCTCAGAAGATCATAACACAGCAGCGAACACACGCCAAATCCCCACGCATGCACAACTTGATCATATCGCAATATCGGCAAAGACGTTGACAAAGGTATGAGCATGACATCGTAGAGACGCCCATCCCCTATAAACACGCCGCCACCGGCCATATGCATCAGTCCCCACAGGGTTAAGCCAATCAATGTGGAGCTTGAATAGTCCACGCGCTTGAGCGTAAGCCCTATCCAGACCAATGCAGCCAGCACCACACCCACATAAATCACAAACTCAAAATTCCGCAGACAGATAAATCGCCACCCAAAAACAGCTAGATATCCCGCATTAATCACGCCTAGAATAATGTGTTCTTTTTTCATGCCCACATCCTATCCCTGCCCCCGGCCCCATGCAAGATCGATTTAAGAATGTCTGATCACTGAAGGCTAAAAGCTGAACGCAGTGAAGTCCCATGGGGGCTGATGGCTTTCTGTTCTCACACGCCTGCCCCCAGGGGGGAGCCACAGGGGCACGGGGAAACCAATAACCAATAACTGTTTTCGTCCACGAATCATACGAATCTAAACAAATCAAAATACCATCAAATCAGCAGAACAACTATTCAATGTGACCTGTCACCCCGAAGGATTGAGGGGTCTATTAAACACAGCACGCGCAGCGTTCAAGTAGCTGATTGCTAACCTCATGCAAGTTCTCTGCTCTGTTAATTTAGGTGTAGAGCATCTCTCCGTTTACAGGCAAATTCAACCTTAAAGACTAAGTTGATGCCTGACCCTGAAAGCCCTGTTTACGACCTTCACTGTCAATCCTGTTTGATTTTCGATTCTGTCGCACCTATCCAAGCGTTCCAGGCCTTCAACGCACGATCGTCATCCCATAAGCCTGGCGCAATAACCAAACGATAACACAAACGCAGAGTTTGCCCCGCTTTAATAGTATGCGGGGCGTCATGGATGACTGCCGGGTTGAAGTAGGGCATATCCGGGGCAAGATACCATTTGACTGGGTAATTTAGGTTTTGGGGATGATCCATGAACAATAGGCTCCCTCCCTGAGGGGCTTTGAACAGCATCCAGGTCGCAGGTTGTCGGTCAGCCCCTTCGACACCGTGACTGTTTATAAAGACGCCTCCCATAACACCCTTGTTCATACGCACCGACCACCCAGCATATCCTCCCCATGCTTTACCATTGGGCTTATTGAGGGGAGGCGTACGCGTCAGTATCACATCCTGATCCAGAGCTTGAAAGGTGCTTGACCAGTCAATTCTATATGTACCTGTCTTATCAGGAGGGGAAACGATAACACGACGATGTTCCTTCATAACGACAGCGTTAGTTTCGGTGGGAACATAGTCGATGTCAAACTCTAACTGAATTGTCTGCGTCTCCGATACCCGACGTTTCATCTGAACAATGCGAGTTTCCCCGTCAGACGTTCCTGTTTTGCGATCCTCTTCCCAATAGTTGACACCATTGATGCCCTTCCAGGAAAACCAGACACCCCGGTGCCAGGGATGGTCTTCCGGACGAAGATCGGTGAACAGGGTTCCGTCCGTCGCAGACAGAGGATGAAAATAGGGCTTCCCCTCGGCAGGGTCATGGTGGTAGGCCCAAAGTGTTTGGCCATGATATAGCATGGTGACAGCGTTTTCTTTTTCAACGATTTCGTATGGTTTAGAAAACGCGACCGCTGTTAACCCTAATACCAACAATAATCGCACAACGTGTTTACGCATGATTCCTACCTTGAGGGGGTCTAGGGTCAGTCCTGTCTTTAATGCTTTAACTCTAATATGCATTCGATTTTGGACAAAATCCCCCTGAGTCCCTTGTCTGTTTGAAGTAATTCATTAAGATGCTTCAGACGCTTACCAACTGAGGAGCCGTTCCCTATTTGGAGAAGCTTTCCTACTTCATGCTGGGTGCAGCCTGACCATTTGCATAAACACTTGGCAGCCACAGATCGAAGGGCATTGTTGCGAGTGCGTTTGTAGAGATCAGGCTGCTCAGCACCAAAAACATCGCAAACAACTGGCAACACTGTTTCAGGACTCATATGAAACAACTGGCGGGAAAATGAAACGTCTTCCTTGCGATGACGACTATCTACTAACTCATGATACCGATCTTTTATACGTTCAAAACTATCATCAGAACCAATGCACAATGGGGAACGCTGTTTTGCGTAAATAACCGCGGAGTCAATGTTCAAAATGCCTGCTTCTACAAATCGTCGATAGTGCGATTTGGCACTTCGCTTTGAACCATCCATCATGGCTAATACAGGGCCATAATCGACGAACTCTTCTCTTTTGCATTTGCCAAGATAGCCAAGATAACTACTCCACTTGTACGCTCGAAGAGTGGCTGTCCGCTCAGCAATTGGCTTAGACTTATGGGCTCGAATGAATACTGGATTCAAATGGACATACCGGCTGAGCTTGAGAATGTATCGATCCTCCTCAACGATCGACGCACCAAAACGTCCCTGCATAAGATGCCCACTGCGGCGATGGCGTTTATTGTAATAAACCGTATAGGCCGTTTGGAATCGTTGCATGAAGCGACTTAGATTTCCGCACGGTGTTTCTAAAATAAAATGCGCATGATTTTTCATGAGGCAATACAGGTACAGTCGAATACTGTATCGTTCAAGACTATCCGCTAGTACTTGAATAAAACGCTCTCGATCAGCATCTGTCTTGAAAAGGGCTTTCCGTTCATTGCCACGAATAGTGACGTGGTAAACAGCACCTTCATATTCAATTCGAATCGGTCTAGCCATAAGGACAATTTAAACGAACTATACGGATTTGTCAAGGCAAAGTACTAAAGACAGGACTGACCCTAGAAGCCGCGCGGGAATTGCCTTTCGCCTTCGTACTCTTTATCTGTTGTTTCGCTTTCTCTGTTTCTTGAATTCCAAGCAGCATTCAGGTGGCTATAAATGTGGCCAAGCCTAATTCGGAAATCAACCTCATCGATTTTACCAGCATCATTCATTTCATTGAAAATATTGCCAAGGTCTTCATGCGCGTCGGACAACTCATATAATAGCATTGCCCAGTTCACTGGATTGTTTTGGTTGTTAATCATGCTTGATACAGAACGCGAAGATCAGGGCCTTCGCAGATCGCGACGCGATCAAGAAGTGCCCTGGATTGACATGTTAGCACATGTCACAATATAGTCACTTGGTTGAATGTTAATACTTGCGGCCCCTTTAGTTTCTGAACTCATTGCCCAAGCACCGTTGCTTCAGTTTTCAATTCAAACTGAAAGACACGTATCCCTCCTGATGGATCGAAACTGGTAGGACGTGATTCATCACCTGGCTCAGAGCCAGCAAGTGTTAGAGTACTCTCCTCAAACTTGTATATAGCTTTGGCGATTTTGCCAATATAATCCGGCATAGCGCATTCTGAGATCGTAAAATCCGCCTGTCTTGGCGTCACTTTTGCATTGACAGTGGCAATCCCTTTGTACCATTCCTGAGGATTAGCACCTTTGAAGTCAATGGTGTCGCCAGAAAAGACAATTTTAGCTTCACCATCTTGCCCCAACTCCTTGCCCACCCATGTCCCTTGGAGCTTCTCTAGGTCTGAGATTGGCGTGTCATCAGTTGAATTGCAGCCGCACATAAGAACAGTTGTGATTACTAATGCGACTGGCATGAAACGATACACTTTCTTCATAATGATGTCTCCTTTATTAATTGATGCTAACGCATGGGATCATGGCCGACGCGTCAGCGGCGTGCCTTGAATCCCAATGTTATTTTGGTCTGTAGTAGTGGTTACCGTGTTAACCTTTTGGGTCACCTCGAGCAATTCGGCATTGTCGATCCACGCTACGAAATATGGCTCATCTGTGGATCGCCTCTTCAACACGATCAGGAATGGCCGGTCGACAATGAAATGCCGCGGCGATGCAGCTAGGGACACATCCGCTTCTGAGATTACAACCGCGCCGCTCTTGTCAAGGCGAAATCGGATCGACTGATATGCTTTTTGGATGTGTAGGCCTTGGAACTCTCCTGGATTCTTGATGATCTTATCGACGCCCTGCAGTTCCGAGAATTCATGATTCATATGGAATACCACATTCGGAATCCCCAGAGTGTCAACCTTCTGTAGTAGCTTTGGCGAGTACTCATCCGGAGGATACTTTTCAATCCGCCTTGCCAAGTCGTCTAGAGCAGCACGCAAATGCTCCGCTCGCGGTAGGACGGCAATGATCACCTGTTGCTCTGCTTGATCCGCCGTCAGATCGAGCGCGAACGCGATCGGGTTGGCCCAATCCGATTCGTCGTCTTCGTCGTCGGTTTGGCTAAACAGCACCTTCACCTGGGCGGCCTGCTTGGCAAGTAAGTCCCAGTCGGTTCCCTCGTGCAGGCCAAAGCCGCTTACGGAGTGTTCGACGCCTGTCCCATCCAAAAAGCGTAGCGGCTGCTCTGTGTCCACAAAGGGTTTCGTAAACGTGGCTTTCGTGTCCAAGTATCCATAGGCCACGAACCCAACCGCCTCCTCAAAGTTGGGCGGTGTCACGCCGGGGAACTCCTTGGCCATCTGTTCCCGTATTGTGTCGACAATTCCGTCTTCAAGTCGGCCGGCGGCAGCGAAGTAGTTACCGGGCGGTAATACCTTCTCAGACACTGTCGAGCCGTTTAACCGGTTGGCCACAGGCTGCGCGTTAGCAATACTCAACGGGCCGCCGATTACATCATCGCACGCGTGGTTCCATGCGACTTGAAAAGTGGCACACCATATTGCGTTACCTGACTTGGCAAGTGGCGTGTCTAATGTTGGCACTATTGCTGTTCCGACCATTTCCGTTGAAGATACAGCTGGTACCACGCGCGGGCGGTAATGACTTCGCTCCCTGCCGGAGCGGAGTATTAAGAAAAGACATGCAAAAACCAGCAGGACCACCAGAATTATGACCTTCGTTTTATGTGGCATAGTGGATCTCATTGGATTCCTGCACCCATGTTCCTGACAAAACATATATTATATGTGCCCTCGGCACCCATATCCCGGTTAATTTTAAAAGTTAACATTCCCTACAGGGTTTAAAAAATACGTGATACCATCCGAAAAATCAAGACAAACACACATTTAAAACTGCCTTTTTTGTGCATATTAACAAAACAAAATGGTCGCCCTCAGCTACCATAATGTTGGATTCTCCGGGATATGGATGCTGAGGGCGACCATATCCCGGATTTGAAAATTGAAAATTTCGGGCCAAATAAAGGGGAAGATACGCAGTTTTGGTTTTTAAATCCATGTTGATCTGTCGCAAATTACCCATATTAAAATCACAAAAAAGGTGCCCTGGGCGACCATAATATTGGAATCCCCGGGATATGGGTGCCGAGGGCGACCATAAAATAACTACCTCAACGAAGGGTATTAAGCGTAACTATTGTCAATATGGATACTTATATG
>CAZBTJ010000155.1:0-12281 GCA_964494325.1 uncultured Pirellulales bacterium | reverse complement strand
AAGATGGCTTACGCATCGTGTTTGATACGCTACTGCCTAAGTGGAACTACACTGCAATTCCGTCTGAACGACACTAATTGTTCCGACGTTCCTAAATAGGGAAACTAAAGGGGCAACTACTCAGGCTTAGGCCAGATACTCTACGCCTCCCAGTCAGAAGCCCTGGATCACACTCACTTCAACAGCCGTACTGGTCCCATCAAGCCCGTCGGCTGCAACTGCGTTTTCCTCATAGAATTCCACAGTGTCGTCGTGTATCGGATACGCAATTGATTGGGGCCCTTTTGAATTGTCTTGCTGATATCAAACAACTGGGACCCATACCAGTTGACTCCAATTTTCTGTCCATTGACCTCAATCTCACTGACGAAATCATTGTCCCATCCCAGGTCCAGCCAGGTGTAGGACTTATCATCGACATCAAACGTCGTCCTATACGTCATCCTGCCGGAGAAAGTCTTGAACCGGTTCTCTTTTCTCTTGCTAAAGTCGGCGAGTGTATTGATCTTTATGGAAAAGGTATCCTCTGACTGGGCCGGCTCAAATTTCACCTGCCAGGGCGTCCTGATTTCGAATCCCTCAGCGCGATCATCTGGTCGTTTTACACCCGCTGCCGGAGTCTGCTTTTTACCGGTCACGAGCAAAAGAGATTCCAGCGGCCGCAAATCGATCTCAAATCCATTTTCGTCATAAGGCAAATTATACGGTGTGCGACGTCCAGTTTCCGGATCCCATCGCCATAGCCCTTTGCCTCTCAGTTTGAACGCAACCCGGGTTTGGGAAGATTTCCGCCGGTAGCTGTTGGCAAAAAACAGCAGTGCCTGCTCAGGTGACTCATACCGCATTGCATACAGCCCGTCACGAGGCGACTCGATTCTCATGGTAAAGTCCAGGCCCGTTCCTTTCAGAGCCTGATCGATCCAATGACGCAGCGTTTTGAGGTCAGCATTTTTTGCCGGCCGGGGGAGAATTTTTGCCCCGGCTCTTAATGTGGCTGTCGATGTCTCTAACACGCGCTCATCACCGGCTTTCGCCCCAATCAATCCCGGCGAACGGCTGGGGGGAGCATCGACAAATATGACCTTGCCGCCATGTTCGGAAAATCGCTGAATACGGCTTGCGGTTTTGGGTTGCATGGATTCAATATCCGCCACAATCAATACCCGGTATCCCATGGGACCACAACGCAGTATGCCGCTGCTGGTATCAGCCTGCTGAATTATATTCTCATGTAGATAATCGCAATTGAGTCCCAATTGAGCGATCGGTTCCCAGAGTCTGTGAAGGTAATCCGGTTCCAGATGAAATTCGTCGCGGCTCAGGCCGGTTTTGCTCCAGAGATCTGCTGTTGGGCCAATCAGTGCCACATCGGCGGCCGGTTTGGTTTCCTGGAAGACATAAGACAAGCGCGCATTATAATCTGCCCACAGAGATAAATAGGGCCACCAGGTATTATACTCGCTAAAATAGCTGCCAAAGCGAATCCAACCCGGAAACGGCACATCACCTGGAACATAGTTGAAACCGTGCAGTACCGAATGGGTCATGCCGGTGATGAAGTTCATATCGTCTGCCTGTTTGATCGTACCCAGGGTGGCCATGAAAACCCGGCTGGTGTTGGTCATGGCTTCTATGGAGATGATCTTTTTGCCCCTCAGGTGCCCGCCGGCGGACGCGTACTTGTTCCAGATCATATATCCGTGTTGCTGGCTCCAGGTAAAACTGTCACTCTCAAGTGGCTTGACCCTGCCCTGGGAGTAGATCCAGTTGTTGCTTTCGGGGATGTCAGGGATCATATACCCCTCGGCCATGCCCATCAAATAAGGAATGCCATAAGCCTGGTAGCGGCTGAGCAGGTGATGATCATGACAGAATCTCGTGTATTCGGAGGTGAAATTATCGAGGAATACGGCCACATTGTGTTCGTTCCAGTCATAGCGGGCCCGTCTTAACAAGTCTGCCATCTTCGGCGATGGATTGACAGAGGTGCTTTCGGGTCTGATCACAATCGGCAGATAGGGCGCAATGTCATAGCCTTTTCGTTTCTTGAACGATTCAAGTATTCCGTGGGTCCAGTTCGCCTCAGCTGTCTCAATGCTGTCGCAGAAGATTGCCCGTACATACTTAGACAGCGGTTCGCCCCAGGTATCTTCCACGCCCTTCAAACGGTTCAGATAAGAACGGGTCACTTTTTTATTCATGTGGTCCATCGTCGGGCCTGAAGCGCCTTTGACCCCGGCCACCACAGTCCTGTATCCCTGCTCGAAGATTCCGTAGGCAACAACATGCTCACCTGTGTGGATCTCGATCTTTAGAATTCCATTCTCATTGATCGCATGGGTCATATCCTTTACCTGGTCTATGGATGTCAGATTTTTTGGATAAACCGCCACAAATGACAGGGTCGGGTCACTGGTTTTTGTATTGCGGTTACGATTTCCATTCGCTCGCTTCAGCACGTCGGAAACTGCAAACCGAAATGTTGTCGGGCCGGTCACATGTTCATTCACCATCTTTACCCGCATGATCTGTTCGTCCGGTTCTAAGAATTCACCGCCAAACGGCCAGCCCGACCCGGCAATCATATCTACGATCATTCCGCGCTGCTTTGCGCCTTGACAGGCCACGTGCAGCATCTGGTCCCATTCCCGACTCCGCCAGGTCAGCACCTTTGCCTTTGACTGCCCTGAACTTGGATTACAGGCAATGGGGTTGATTTCCACCCCGCCGAGGCCCGCATTCCTGAGAACATCCAATTCGCGCAGGAGTTCGTCTTTTTCGACCTGATCATTATTCCACCACCACCGAACAAAGGGACGGGCATGCGGTGGGGGGGTCTTGAACCCTTCATAGATTTGCTTGATGGAGAGCCCCTGGCGATCCATCGATTCAGGGTTGACTCCCATACATGGCGAAGGGCCACATGCTGCAACGATCACCGATATAAAAAACAGGATGAGCATTTTGGGGGGCAAATACGAAGAAACACGATCGCTCGCAAAATCCTTATTCATCTACAATACCCTTTCACTTTGTTTGTCGTATGGTGGCGTTGGTGCATGAATCCACTGCTGCCTTGACAATTAATCATCGATTCACCACAGTATAGGCATGTGAAGCCCTGATTTCAATGGAGATTCTGTCATGTACGAGACGAGCACGAGGCTTGAGGCAGCAGGAAACGCCTTGGGGATTGAGTACGCGGCTTCTGTTTGATTGTCCTTGATCAAAATCCCCACAATTGTTATAGTCAATTGCCGTTTACTTAAAATGAATCTTTCCTATTAAACGTGGTAAGCAAAGGGTGAATCATATGAAGAATAAGCTCTGTCTTTCAACCGTTATCATGCTCCTGTGTTTGAGTGCCTCCGTGTCTCTTGCCCAAACCAGGGACACCGGCAAACTCATGGAGTATAAGAATCCCTTTTACAAGTCCATTGAAAAGGCCATCGAGGCATTCGAAAAGGACAAGGACGAGCCCAAGCTCAAATTCAAGATGGATTTCACGGGTCACGACCTGCCCAAGTCCAAGGCGCAGTTTACACAGATCTGGCACAACGATCCCGTGGCCCAGGGTAATTCCGGCATGTGCTGGTGCTATGCCACCACCTCCCTGTTGGAGTCGGAGTGTTATCGCCTGCACAAGAAGAAGATCAAGATCTCCGAACTGCATACCGTGTATTGGGAGTATGTGGAGAAGGCCCGACGCTTCGTACGTGAACAGGGTGACTCTGAATTTGGCCAGGGTTCCCAGGCCAATGCCGCGCTCAACATCTGGAAGCAATACGGCTGCGTCCCGGCCGAGTCATACACGGGCAAGAAGCCGGGCCAGGTTCATCACAATCACTCAGCCATGTTCGACCAGATGAAGACCTATCTCCAGAGCGTCAAACGTGACAATGCCTGGAATGAACCGATCGTGCTGAGCACCATCAAATCCATCCTGAACCATCACATCGGTGAGCCGCCCAGGAAGATCAAGTATCAGCATCGGGACATGACACCCAAGCAGTTCCTGGCCAATGTGGTCAAGGTCAAGCCGGATGATTACATTGACGTCCTCTCCCTGATGACTGCACCGTATTGGGAAAAGGCCGAATACACCTGCCCTGATAACTGGTGGCACAGTAAACGCTACAACAACGTGCCCCTGGGCGATTTCATGAAGACCCTCAAGCGGGCTGTTAAGAAGGGCTACAGCCTTTTCATTGGGGGTGACGTGAGTGAATCCGGCTACTTCTCCTTCAAGGACGTGGCCATGGTGCCGTCTTATGACATTCCTTCAGCCTACATTGATGAACATGCACGCCAGTTCCGTTTCAGCAACAAGACCACCACCGACGACCATGCCATCCATGTGGTCGGTTATCAGGAAAGAGCCGATGGCATGTGGTTTCTGATCAAGGATTCCGGCAGTGGGGCACGCAACGGTGCCAACCAGGGCTACTATTTCTATCACGAAGATTACATCAAACTGAAGATCATGTACTTTGTGGTACACAAATCTGCCGTCAAAGACCTGCTGGGACGCATGGCAAAGTAGAAAGGCTGAAGGCTGAAAGTAAAACAAGATCGATTCGCTTTGCGATATAACATGATGAGATCATGTCGATCCGGCCTGGACAGCAGAGCCCAAACAAGCTATTGTAACGACCGAGTCATTGGGTAGGGTAAAGATCCCTGACGCCCCTTATGAAAAACCCGACGGAACCGCGTGTCGGCTGAACACCGACTATTTTGACAAGAAGAGAACTACTATGAAGAGGCTTACAAGACGCCAATTTATCAAGACGGCTGCCGCGGCCATGCCCATGGCTGCAGTGGGGTGCCGACTTACCGCCGCACAGGCTTTGCCCAAACGCCCTAACATTGTGTTTGTGTTTGCCGATCAAATGCGTGGCCAAGCCATGGGTTGCATGGGCAATACGCAGGTTATCACCCCTCATCTGGATCAGCTCGCCAGTGAAGGTCTGTTGGTGACGAACGCCATTTCATGTCAACCCGTGTGCAGTCCGTACCGTGCCCAACTGTTGACCGGGCGATATGGCCACGCCACGGGTGTGATCTATAATGATATTCGGCTGCCGGACAGCGAAGTCGTCTTTTCCGAGTTGATGAAGGGCCAGGGGTATACCACCGGCTACATCGGTAAATGGCATTTGAGTGGGAATCGTGCCAATCCTGTGGATGCCAAGAGTCGGCGCGGCTGGGATTTCTGGGCCGTTCGAAACTGTTCGCATCGGCATTTAACGCCTGAATACTGGCTGAATGATGACAAGGAATCGATCAAGGTGCCTGGCTGGGAACCGGATGTACAGACTGACCTTGCTGTGCAGTTCATCAAGAAGAACAGTCAGGTTCCCTTCTGTCTGTTTTTGTCATTTGGGCCGCCTCACAATCCGTACAAGGCGCCCGAAAAATATGTCGAGATGTACAGGGACAAGACCCTGGTAGACCGGCCGAATGTACCCAAAGCCAATACAGAGAGGTTGCGTGAGTACTATGCCATGACCACAAGTCTGGATCACTGTGTGGGACGCATCAGTGATGCACTGGATGAGGCCGGTGTGTCCGAAGATACGATTGTGGTATTTACCTCCGATCATGGTGATATGCTGGGATCACAGGGACATCGGCTCAAGCAGCGTCCCTGGGAAGAATCCATCAACATCCCGTTCATCATCCGCCATCCACGCAAGATCAAGGGGGGACAACGTCGCGACTGGATTGTCTCGTCCGTGGATGTGATGCCAACCCTACTGGGACTTTGTGATGTCTCCATTCCATCTGAGGTACAGGGGCAGGATTATTCATCCACCTTTGTGGGTGAGTCCAGGGAAGAACGTGATGCCGCATTCCTCTTCAATGTACACGCTGGCGCCGGGCCAGGTACCGACTGGCGGGGTATTCGTACCAAGGCATGGACCTATGCCTATCATGTGTCGGGTGACTGGGTTTTGTACGACTTGAAGAATGATCCCTATCAACTCAATAATCTGATCAATGATCCCAAGTTTTCGGCCAAGAAAAAAGAACTGCGAGGGCAATTGGATGCCATGCGCAACAGCCTGGGCGAATCGCTACCCCTGAAGGGAAAGAACCCGGCCCCCATCCGACTGCCGAATCGACTATGAGAGCAACTTGACTGCCAAAACGGCTTCACACCATTCTGTCTTTGCGTGGGATTCTAATCGACTGCTTTTGACCGGGACAGTCACCGTTCGTGCCTCACTGGTTGTTGGTTTCTGCCCGGTGAAAGAAGCTTTCACGGGCCAAGGGTTGTTAGTTGTTGGTTGTCGGCTGCGATAAGGGATGAGACTTGAAACCTGAAACTTGAAAGAAGCTTACGCCTCAGCGACAGCCCCCTCAGCTTTCAGGTTTCATCCCTCAGCCCTTCCTCTTTAGGCTTACGCCATGGCCACTGGCTTTCTCACTTCACACCTCACACCTCCTACCTCGGCTCCGGCTGGGCCACTGTTTTCCATTGATCTGTCTTTGCCTCGGGGGTAGAATCATTTCCATGGTTGTGAAATCAGAATACGGAGTGTCATACATGATGAAAGCCTTTGTCACAGCATTAACTGTTGTCCTGGTAACAGGTGCTCTTTATGCGAAGGAGTATCATGTGTCACCCGCAGGGTCTGACATGAACCCTGGCTCCAAATCAGACCCCTTTAAGACGATATCGGCGGCTGCCCAAGTCGCTCAGCCCGGTGATGTGGTGACTGTGCATGCGGGTGTGTATCGTGAGCGGGTCAATCCTCCACGTGGTGGGACGTCTGATGCAAAACGCATCGTCTATCAAGCGGCACTCGGCGAGAGGGTTATGATCAAGGGCTCGGAAGTAGTCAAGGATTGGGAGAAGATGCAGAATGCTGTGTGGAAAGTCACACTGCCCAACAGCTTCTTTGGCGCTTTCAATCCCTACACGGATGTCATCGGAGGGGAGTGGTACAATACGCCCAGGGACGGGTTCAACCGTCATACGGGCGCCATCTATGTTAACGGTCATTGGCTGGATGAAGCGCCGACACTGTCACATGTTGTCGGTGCCCCGCAGGCTGGCTCTAAAGACAGGGTGCTGGGGGGACGCACAGCTGGCTATGCAGGACAAGCCATCAACAAAACCGAGGAGGATCGTCTCTATCAGACCTGCCGATACAACATGCAGGGCTACCACCTGGCTGTGCCCAATGGCACTTACCGCGTGACCTTGAAATTCTGTGAACCGCATTTTGCCGCCAGGGGCAAGCGCATCTTTGATGTCAAGCTGCAGGACAGAACCTTTCTCAAGCACTTCGATATCTTTGCCGAGGTCGGACAGTTTACGGCCCATGACGAAACCTTTGACGGTATTGAGGTGACTGACGGTCGCTTGAACATCGATATCATGAACCGTGTGTCCATGGCCTGCATTTCCGGGATTGTGGTCGATCAAGAAGATTACAGGAAGAAGTTTAACTGCGGTGGCCCAGCGTGGAAAGACTATCAACCGGACCCTGGTTCTATCACAAGAATAGCTCACGATCGTGCCCTGTGGTATGCGAAGGTGGATCAGGAGACGACCACGATCTGGGCGCAGTTTAAAGCGGCTAATCCGAATAAGGAAACCGTGGAAATCAATGTGCGTCAGAGTATTTTTTATCCTGACCAGCCCAGACACAATTATATTACGGTTCGTGGTTTTACCATGTCCCAGGCGGCCACGCCCTGGTCCGGGGCCATGTCCGAACAGATTGGCTTGATCGGAACCCACTGGTCTAAAGGCTGGATCATTGAAGACAATCGGATCAGTCACTCCATGAACACGGGCATCACGCTTGGCCGCTACGATCTGGGGCAATTCGGTATTGCCATGCCGCCGGCCACTGCGCCGGGATTTGTCCGGTCATGCGAACTCGCCTTGGAACACGGATGGTGCAAGGAGACAATTGGCAGTCACGTGGTGCGCAACAACCATATATCGCATTGTGAGAAAAATGGGATTCACGGCAGTCTGGGCGGGATATTCAGCCGGATTGAAGGCAATACCATTTGTGACATTGCCATTCGTGGTTGGATAAACGGTCCAGATGTGGCTGGCCTCAAACTACTGGGTTCTTTGGATACGCTCATCAGGGACAATCACATCTATCGGTGTAAAGGGTCTGGCGGTGTGTGGCTGGATTGGATGGCGCAGGGTACGCATTTCACCGGCAATCTGCTGCATGACAATAGCCGAGACCTCTTTGCGGAGGTGAACCATGGACCGTTTCTGATCGACCACAATCTGTTGTTGTCCTCGCATGCTTTGCAGGACTGGTCACAAGGCGGTGCATACGTACACAATCTGATTGCCGGGTTCGTTGGGGGACGCAAGGAAAACAGAAAAACACCCTTCTTCAGACTGCACACAGTGAAGGATATGCAGCTTTCCAATATACAGCACAGAGACTTACGCTTTCACAATAACCTGTTTGTCGGGCCTGGTGGATTGTCAGGTTTGGCAGAGACAGCTGAGCATCTTCAAGCCGTTGGCAATCTCTACCTGGCTGGGGCTAAACCCAGCACGCAGGACCGAGATGCGTTGATTCTTGCAGACCTCGATCCTGGTATCACACTCCAAGAGAAGCCCGATGGCTGGTGGCTCGAAATGGCTGTAGATTCGGCCTGGACGACCGAGTCAAAACGGTCTATTGTAACGACTGAGTTGCTGGGCAGGGCAAGGATTCCCAATGCACCTTTTGAACATCCAGACGGAACCACGTATCGACTGGACACCGACCATTTTGGCAAGAAAAGAAATAAGGCCAACCCGACGGCCGGTCCTTTTGAAACCTCTGGGAAGGGCCCCCTCAGATTGAAACTGTGGCCACGGCAAGTGCCGTCAGACCAGGCGACCGTTGTCATTGATACGGATGCGACAGCTAAGCCCTATGATCCCATGATCTTCGGTGGCTTCCTCGAACATTTCGGCAGGCAGGTGTATGGCGGCGTGTTTGAGCCGGGTTCGCTGCTGGCCGATGACAAGGGATTCCGGCTGGATGTCATTGCAGCACTGAAGGAATTGAAGGTGCCTGTGATTCGCTGGCCAGGTGGATGTTTTGTGGATGCTTATCACTGGCAGAAAGGAGTCGGCGACAAGCGACAGCCGTATGGTGATTTTCGCTGGGGTGTGATCGAATCCAATCAGTTTGGAACGGATGAGTTTCTCGAATTTTGCCAGCTCATCGGAGCTGAACCCTATATTTGCCATAACGGATTGTCAAGTGTTCAGGAGAACCTCGACTGGGTGGCGTACTGCAATGCCACCGAGGGCAAGTTCGCCGAAATGCGTAAGAAGAACGGCCACCCTGAGCCTTTCAATGTAAAGTTCTGGAGTGTCGGTAATGAACGCTATGACAAGGCGTATATTCACAGGGTTCGCGATACTGCGAAAGCTATGAAAGCGCTTTATCCGAATGTACAGGTTACCTGTTCGGGATCTCAGGGGGGGCAGGGAACCAGGATGAGAGGAATCCACGACTATCTGATGGAGCAAGCGGGTAAATATCTGGACTACGTCTCGGTTCACAATTACTGGTTGCCGCGGGCCAATCAGCTTCCGAGATACGACTATATGACAGCCATCGCAAAATCTGAAATGCCGGATGCATACATGACGATTGTGAGCGAGTCGCTCGGCAAGGCCGGTATGGATCGCATCAAGATAGCCTTTGACGAATGGAATCTGCGCGCCTGGCAGCATCCCGGATTTCCACGGAATACGGTTGAGGATTATGAGGCCCCTGACGTCCGGGCGCTTGTCGAACGGAGGGTGACCGAAAACGCCGTGGCCAATCAGTACACCATGGCAGATGCGCTCTTTGCAGCCTCCTTTTTCAATGCCTGCCTTCGCCACAGTGAAAATGTCACCATGGCCAATATCGCACCCCTAGTCAACACACGGGGGCTGCTCTTTGTCCATCCGAAGGGGATTGTCAAACGCACGCATTTCCACAGCATGGCCATGTATGCCAATGGGCTTCAGGCACGTGTCGCCCACACGCAGGTCACGGCAGGTACACTGACACATGGCACAGAATCCGTGGCCGTGGTCGATGCCATCGCGACTGTGGACACATTGGGAAAAAACTGGGCTATCGCATTGGTGAACCGTCACCCCTCCGACTCCGTGGCCTGTACCATCAAAATGAAAGAGAGGCTTCTTGAGGGTGACTATGAGGCCACGGTCCTAACCGGCGAATCACCCGATGCCTATAACGACATTGAGCACCCGAACCGCGTGGTGCCCAGAAAAACAAAACTGACGCTCAGACAGGGCGTTGTTACCCTGCCGGCTCACTCGCTGGTAATCATGGATGTGCCAGCTGAGCGCCTTTAGAAAAGTATCTTCAACTCTTCATGGAAGGTGTCCGCGTGGTCCGAGTGCCTTTGGGATTTGCATGGCAATAACGCCTCACCACGACTTGTCACGCCGAGGCACCGAGGGGTCTATTAAACAAGCATCGCAGAGCGATTCAAATAAGTTGAGAGCTGAAGGCTGACAACTGAAAGCTATTTCTTGACACGGATTGCACGGATTTTGAAACGAACAACGAACAACGAACAACGATCTCACACAGAGACACAGAGACACCGGGGCACAGAGAGAACGAACAACGAACTACTATGCCAACCACGAATCCACCGAATCTGCACGAATAAAGCAAGGGATTTGCATGGCAATAACGCATCACCACGACTTGTCACGCCGAGGCACCGAGGGGTCTATTAAACAAGCATCGCAGAGCGATTCAAATAAGCTGAGAGCTGAAGGCTGACAGCTGAAAGCTATTTCTTGACACGGGTTGCACGGATTTTGAAACGAACAACGAACCACGAAAAACGATCTCACACAGAGTGAGGTGACCTACGATTAGTGAGCTTTCAATGAGCAGACGTAACAGGGTATTGCCTCGTGAGACTGGACGTGATATTCTACAGGGCGCGTCTCAAGTGCATGTTCGACCGTATTGACAAAAGAAAGGAAAATTCACCATGCAAGCCACAACACAACATCGTATGCTCCCTATTGCCTTATTGGCAAGTTTATTCATTATTTTGGGCCTATCTGTTCCCTCTCAAGCGGCTAACAAGAAAAAGGTCTGGACCGATCCCGATACTGCGGCCAAAGAGGCCCCGGATTTTTTGATCCAGGGGGAATATAGCAGCGTCAAATCCGACGCCGATGTGGCGGTGCAGGTCGTGGCTTTGGGACAGGGTAAGTTCGATGCCTATGTCCTCCAGGGTGGCTTGCCGGGTCTGGGATGGACACGCGAGAAGAAACGCACCCTGCTCAAGGGCACGCGTGACGGTGATGAGGTGATATTTGCATCTGCCGACAAAAAAATGATCGCTACGATTTCCCACGGCACCTTTGTGTTAACTGGTGAGGGTCAAAAGAAGGTCTCGCTTCCACGTATGGAACGCCGGAGTCTCACCCTGGGGGCCAAGCCGCCGCGGAACGCAGTGGTCCTCTTTGACGGCAGTTCTGCCGAGCACTGGGACAATGGAAAGGTCGAGAATGGTTGCTTGCTTGCCACCGGCTGCACCACCAAGTCACGCTTCAAGGACTACAGGCTCCATCTTGAGTTTCGCACTCCCTATATGCCTGAGACGAGGGGGCAGGGTCGTGGGAACAGCGGTGTCTATCACAGCGGTCGCTGGGAAACTCAGATACTCGATTCCTTTGCTCTGGAGGGCAGAGACAACGAATGCGGCGGTATCTATTCGGTGTCGAAACCGCGACTCAACATGTGCCTGCCTCCGCTCGCCTGGCAAACCTATGACGTAAAATTCACGGCTGCAAAGTTTGATGCCAGCGGCACACGGACCGCCTGGGCCCGGATCACCGTGAAACTCAACGGCGTTCTTGTACACAAAGACCTGGAACTCGCCAAGAACTTTACCACTGCCGCGCCGATCAATGGTCCGCTGACAAATCCCCAGGGGCCCGTCTATATCCAGAACCACGGGAACCCGGTGGTTTTCCGCAACATTTGGGTAACAACGCCCTAGGCGTCTGGCCCGAAGGGCACTTACTTGGGCATGTTTGTCATGCTTTCTCTTTGTCGCGAGCCTTGTCGACAGGTGGCCGGAGGCACAGGGTCCTTTGTCCTCGGTTCGACAAAGTTTGCGACAAAGCTGAGAGGGGAGGAGGGCTTACGTTTAGTGCCATTCTCCCCTGACCCTATATTGGACAATAGTCGGTCCTCGGATCTCGGTATTGAATAGTTGTCACTTGCTAAAAGACTTAAATC
>CAZBTJ010000154.1:0-12301 GCA_964494325.1 uncultured Pirellulales bacterium | reverse complement strand
AATTTTACGCCAAGATCAGATGTCGTTATTCCCAAATGGGAAGACATGTAGGATCATGGAACGAACAACTGCCTCACAGAGCCTTGACTTGGACCTGGATTTGTTTTTTTGTGGTAGCCCAGGTTTTTTCGTGGGTCCATGCCCAGGCTCGGGCTGTGGCGATCTTTAGGGCCAAGGCCAGGGCGGTTTTGGGTTGTGTGTATTTTGTCAGGCCGTAGAGGTATCCTGCCAAGAGGTAATCGCCGCAGCCGACTGTTGATATAACCCGGCCACGAGTTAAGCACTGTCCTTGCCAGGCCTGGTCGCTGGTGACAAGGAGGGCTCCGTGTTTGCCTCGGCTGATCAAGATGTTGGGGACTCGGTGGGTGAGTGTGCGTGCGGCCTTTAAAAGACTGGAAACGCGGTTTGGGATGGGGGTGCCCAGTAGTTCACTGAGTTCGGTGACATTGGGTTTAATGAGCCAGGGCAATCCGGCTTGTACCAGACTGTTAAAAACAGGTCCGTGTGAATCTGCGACCAAACCTGTGGCAGGGGCCTGGTGGCAGGATCTGGCCAGAGCCAAAACTTGGTTTGTGTATGACGCATCGGGTAATGCGCCTGCCAGGACAGTCACGGTATTTGTTTGAGCATTTTTCTGGAGGTCCTTTTGTAATGACTTAAAGGCGATTGGCGAGGCGAGTGAACTTTGGGCTCTGAGATGTAGTTCTCTGTGTTGGGCCAAATCAAGGACTGTGACATTGATACGAGTGGCCCCTTTAACAGGCGTCATGTGTGTTCGTATTCTTGGGCAGGTTTGGACCAAATGGGTCTGCATCTGAGCAAAATCATCCTGCCCCCACCATCCGGATGCAATGCTCTCCCGGCCCAGCCAGGCCAGGGCTCTGGAGACATTCAGTGCCTTGCCTGCGGCCACCAGATGTTGGTCTTTCAGGACAGGGTGGTCTCCCCAATCCAGGTGGTTGCCTTGACAGGTTAAGTCCCAGGCGGGTGCGAGGCCTACTGTGATAATGTTGCCTTGTATTTTCATGCTGTGACCTCACCGATTACGTCTGCCATATTACATGCCTGCCTCTTTGAGCAATTGTTGGATGTCTTTGGGTAAGGGTGCTTCGAATGTCATGTCTTCTTGCTTGACCGGGTGACGTATGGTGAGTCGCCAGGCATGCAGGGCCTGATGGGGTAGACGTAATGTGACCTGGTCTTGTTCCGTCATGTGGTTGTTGACCATACGGACGAAGATGGTTTCGTCAAGGCCGTAAATCTTGTCACCGACTACGGGATAGCCCAGCGAACAAAGGGTTGCGCGGATCTGGTGCATACGGCCTGTGCCGAGTAAAACATGGACCAGGCTAAGTCCGGACTGACAGGCCAGTCGCCGAAACTGTGTTGAGCTGGTTTCGCCTTCACCTTCCCATTGGAAGATCCTCTTTTTGATAACCGGACTGTTGTTATCCACTGCGAGAATCCCCTCTGCTGTAAGCTGATCAGGAAAATCCCCCTCCACCAGAACCTGATATTCCTTGGTAACCTGGCGTCTTTCAAATTGTCTGCCGAGTTTGCCAGTGGTTCTTTTGTTCTTTGCAATCAGTATGACGCCAGAGGTTTCGCGGTCAAGTCGGTTGACCAGACGAGCCTCCGGGCATGTGTCACGTAGGATGGTTAGTAGCGTGTTTTTGAAGTATCGACCGGCTGGATGGCAGGGCAGGTTCGGGGGTTTGTTAATCGCCATTAAGATGTCATCTTCATAGAGCACTTGAATATCACGTGAAACGTCTGGTTCTGCCAGAGAGACTGGGTGGTAGGCCACCTCGTCACCGGTACAGAGAAAATAGTCTGGTTGGCAAGGCACGCCGTTGACCAGCAGACGCTGTGTTTGGATCAAGACGAGCCATTCGCCCAGGGTGTGGTAGGTAAATCTCGCTGCGAGCCATGTGTCAAGACGTGTGCCGGCTTCTTTGGTATGTATTGTGATTTTCGCATGTCGTTGTGTCATCGTTTTGAAGGTTGCCCATTTCATGGCACTATTTGATTTTGAGGCGTCCATCCTACATTGCGCCCTGTATCAGCTCTTTGTTGTTCGTATTTGATATTGGTCAATTTCTGGCAAAAAACATTATAGCCTGCCAGAGGCATCCGCCAACCCAAAAGTCATGTTATGATGGAGTCCCCACAGATTACTAGAGTTTGTGTCTTGACAGTCCGACGGGGCTCCCTTATAAATTATCCTAGAGTCTAATAGTGATTTCCTCTGTCAGTCATGAGGAGTCATCAACCAAAGGCATTACTCGTTTCGGGATTTGGTTCTATGAAGCAAGTCATTGAAGAAGTGCTACAGGCAGAAGAATGGGTGGGGACCCTTTTAAAGGGGGCACGCGAACAAGCGGATCAGATCAGGCGTTCTGCTGAGCAGGAAATTTCCACGTTATTAAATGATGCCCGTGCGCAGGCTCAGGCATTGACGCAAACATCCCTGGACGAGGCCAAGAAGGAGGCTGAGAAAATCAAGGAGGACCGGCTAAAACAAGCGGATCAGGCCAAGGAGACGTTGTTAAAAGACAATACTGACAAAGTGGACGGTCTGGTCAAGGATGTTTGTGACTTGATCGTGAGCACTACGCAAGACTAACGGGCGTGTGATATGGTCAGTTCATTGTCAAAATATGCGTTTATCAATGCCAAGCTCAGGGCGCGGATCAGTCAGATCTTGCCAAGAGACCTGTTTAGTCAAATGGCCCACGCGCCCTCTATAGATGCGTCTTTGGCTTTTCTCCGTGACACACCCTTTGCCTCCCTGGAAGACATCTATGCCAAAACCGGCGATCTTCGTTTGGCTGAACTGGATTTGCTCAAGGCCGAAATTGAATTGTATCGTGGGCTTAGGCATTATTTACACCCCAATTCCCTAGGGCTTGTAGAGGCATTGCTGGCCCAGTTTGAGGTGGATAATATCAAGAATGCAATTCGTGTGTTCTTTGATGGTTCTGTGCGTAAGCGATCTATAGATGCGAGCATGCATTACATTCTGTATGAGCCCATCATTCACAAACTGCCCATGGATGTGATTGTCAATGCGAGCAGTTTAGATGAGATTGCAGGGCTGTGTACTCATTCACCCTATGGAAAGATTATTCGAAAATACAGCGCGGAAGTTGAGTCCGAGGGGTCATTGTTCAGTCTGGAGATCGGGCTGGATCATTATTACTACGAAAATCTGATGCACAGTGTGGCACGTTTGGACCGACGCGACCAGGCAGTGGCCTTGCGTTTGCTTGGGGTAGAGATCGATTTGCAGAATATCAGTTGGATCATTCGATTCAAGCAATACTTTGACCTGCCTCTGGAGACGGTCCTTAAAACATTGATCCCCGGTGGACTCAATTTGAATCGGGCGTTAATCGATGAACTATACCACGCGCAGAATGTGACGAGCGTGTTGCAAACCTTTGTGGCGGGGCGTTATCCCGGGCTGTCCGCCTTATTGTCGTCCCCGTCGTCGGACAGCGGTGCACGGCTGCAATTGATTGGTCGGATTCTGGAGGAGATCAAGCAGCAGGAGGTCCGTCGTATCATGAGCGGATATCCCTTTACCGTGGGGATTATCCTGGCTTATTTTGTTTTAAAACGTGATGAACTCAAGCGACTTCGAACCCTGATCAATGCCAAGTATTACGGCAAACCTCAAGAACGAATTGAGAGCATGTTATGATGTTTACCACGCAGATGACACAATTGATTGCTGTTGTACTTGGCAAGGACCGTGAACCTGTGACAGAGGCTCTGTTGCGTGAGGGGGTTTTGCAATTTGTCAGTGTGTCGGAATTTGATACACAGGCATTGAGTCAGCTGTCTGATCCGGAGTCGCCTGAGCATCTGGCGGCAATCTCGGATTTGAGAAAACGTATTGAAGGTGTATTGCACACCGTCGGCGTTGTGCCAAAGTCGCCCAAAGAAACTGACCTGGGAAGCCGTGCGGTGGTGGATCTGGTTGGAGAAAAAGCACGACTAGACAAGCTGGACAGTGAGCGTGACAGTCTCAGAGAACGCCAGCGATCCCTACAGCATGAAGTGCTCAAGTTCGAAGACTTGCAGCGTCAAATCAGTCTGTATGGCTTGGGCTTGTCCAAAGCCTCTCTTCCTTCCCACCAGTCCCTATTGACCATGCAGACGGGCAAGATTCTTGTCACCAAAGCCCCGTATCTGGCGGATGAGTTCAAGAACATGCCTGTGCTCAACGTGACATTGGGCCAGGAAGGGGACGTGTCTCATCATTTGCTCTTGTTCATGAAACGTGATCGTGGTCAAGTTGAACAGATTTTGACAGGGGTTGGATGGACTGCACAAGAGTTGCCCAGGGAGATGCTGACTGAGCAGAAAGATCTGGTGGGGGATCTTGAAGGCAAACTCAAAAAGCTGACAGATGAGCAGGAAAAGATTCAAAACAAGGTCAATCAACTGATTCATAATCAGCAGGACCATCTGGAATCCGTGTGGACGCAGTTGCGTATGAATGAGTTGTGCTGCAGGATTCAATCGCATTTCAAGTCTTCTATGCGCACCCTTGTGTTTGCTGGGTGGCTGCCCTCAGAAAAGAAGGCCGTCATTACGCAGAAAATCAAAGCAGCTTGCCAAGGCAATTGCTATATGGAGTGGATTGAGCCAGGCAGCCCAGAGGTGCTTGGTGAGGATGTGCCTGTCAAGTTCAATAATCCCAAGATGCTGGCGCCGTTCCAGATGCTTGTGGCCAATTTTGGTGTGCCCAAGTATGGGACTATTGATCCCACGCCGTTTGTGATGCCCATGTATTTGACCATGTTTGGGTTGATGTTTGGGGATGTGGGACAGGGGCTGGTGCTCATGGCATTGGGATTTTTAGCGACCAGTGCCTGGAAGGATAACCCTGCCAAGGCCGGGATGTGTCAGATGGCCAGCCTATTGACCTGGTGCGGTGGGGCGGCTGTGGTATTTGGTGTGTTGTTTGGTTCGTATTTTGGTGTGGAACTGTTTCATCCTGTTTGGTTCAATTATCATGCGATTGTGTTCAAGCATGATAGCGGCAATGCCATGATTCAGAGTGTATACGACATTCTGTCTATCACAATCTATTTTGGCATCACCGTAATTTTGACGGGACTGATATTCAACTGGGTCAATTTGATTCGGACTCGTGAATGGTTTGAGCTGATATTTGACAAGGGTGGATTCCTGGGGGGCTGGATGTATGTGGGCGGCATTTATATTGCCTCGTTCATGGTGTCCCACAGCTATAAGGAGTTTCCTGCGGGATGGATTCTGTTTCTCCTGGCTGGATTGCCTGCGCTGGTACTTTTGGCCAAAGAGCCGCTGCACATTTTCAACCACAGAAAACAAGGACATGCGCCAGAGGAAAACCAGCCTGGCATGGGCATGCTTGTGATCAATGGCTTCATGGAATGGATTGTGGAACTGCTTGAAATCTTCAGTGGTTATCTGTCCAATACATTGTCGTTCATGCGAGTGGCAGGTCTGGGCATTGCCCATGTGTGTCTGATGAAGGCGTTTGCCGACATGGCAGGCATGACATCCGGTGTGATGGCTGCATTAATCCTGATCCTGGGTAATGTCCTGGTGATCGGATTGGAAGGGTTGTCCGCGGGGATTCAGGCGTTGAGGCTCAATTACTATGAATTCTTTACCAAGTTTTTTCATGGAACCGGGAAACTACATACCCCGATTTCTTTACGTAGCAAACTATAGCCATGATTTTGAAAGGATGAGACATAATGACTGACGCAGCAAAAAAACTCAAGGCTCAGATCAAGCAAACCGTGGTGGTTCTGCTGACGATTTTGGCCATCACAGGAATTCTGTTCAGTACCCAGGTTTTTGCCCAAGACTCCAATACCCACAGCGGTGACGAAACGATTTCCTCGGAAAAGGCGGGTGTCCAAAAATTCGGACTGATTGCCGCCAGTGTGGCGTTTGGTCTAGGCGCTATTGGCGCCGGTCTGGCTATCTCCCATGTGGGGGCTGCGGCCATGGGTGCTGTGGCTGAAAAACCCGAGATCGCAGGCCAGGCCCTGATCTTTGTGGCCTTGGCAGAAGGTATTGTGGTGTTCGGTTTTATTACGGCATTGATGATCCTCGGCAAGGTATAGGCACCTCATGAAATATTCGATCATAGGCGATGAAGATACGGTTCTGGGATTTGGCATTGTGGGTGTGCTGGGCCATGTGGCCAATACACCCGACGAGGTCAAGCAGGCGTTTGACACCCTGCTCCAGGACAAGGACACTGCGATCATCATTATGACCGAACGTCTGGCAGATATGATTCGTCCTATCGTGGACAAATATCTGTTTACTGAGAGTTTTCCCTTGATCGTTGAGGTGCCAGATCGAAAAGGCGTCAAGCCTGGTCGAGCGACTATCAAAGAAATGGTCAATGCGGCTATTGGAATCAAGCTCTGATCCGTGTCACAGACAAAGGAAACGACCCATGGAATCCATGGAAAAAGGCAAAGAAGCACTTATCTCCAGTATTGAGACTGATGCGCAGACTGAAGTGGAAAAGATCCTACAAGAGGCTCGTGACCGGGCCCAGGAGAAAATGGTCTATACCCAGAAAAAGGTCGAGTCCATCCTTCAGGATGCACGTGACAAAGTGGCAGAACAGGCCGACGCCATCAAACGAAAGATCATTTCCTCCATGGATCTGGAAATCAAGCGACGGTCTCTGCAGGTGCAGAATGTGATTGTGGCGGATATTCAGGATCGTGTCATTTCGGCCATGGCTTCCAAGGTCAAGACGGCCAAGTATACCAAGATGTTGGAGGCCTGGATTGTTGAGGCTGCTGTGGGACTAGGCGCAGAGTCAGCATTGGTGAACGCTTCGGCACGTGAACAGAAACTCTTGACTCAAGCCATGCTGGATAAGGCCGTTGCCCAGGTGAAAAAGCAGACTGGCCAGGCCATGACATTGACATTGTCCAAGGCCAAAGCACTTGAGCAACAGGGTGTGGTTCTGACCTCCGAAGATGGGCGTACGGCTTTTAATAATCAGGTAAAAACAAGACTATTGCGCAACCAACGGCAAATCAAGCGTTTGATTCACAATGCCCTGTTTGCCGACCATGCCAAAGAGTAATTATGACTAACAGGATAATTGGACAGGTAAAACGAGTCAACGGCCCGGTCATTGAGGTGATGGGTATTACCGATGCCGAGATGTTTGAACTGGTGCGGGTCGGTGAACAGAACCTCATAGGCGAGCTGATCAAGTTGGAGACGGATAGTGCCATTGTGCAGGTGTACGAAGATACGACCGGTATTGCGCCGTATGATCCCGTGTATGGTGCCGGCATGCAGTTGTCCGTGGAATTGGGGCCTGGATTGGTTGGCACAATTTATGATGGGATTCAGCGTCCCCTGGAAGCCATTCGTGATATCTCCGAGATCTACATCAAACGTGGCATCTCAGTACCCTCTCTGAATCGAGAGGCCAAGTGGCACTTTGTGCCCTGTATCAAGACGGGCGAGATGGTGTCAGGTGGCACTGTCCTGGGGACGGTTCAGGAAACTCAGAACGTGCTGCACAAGATTATGGTGCCGCCAGCCTGTTCCGGAAAGCTCAAGCGAATTGTAAAAGAAGGTGAATATACCGTAGAAGAAGTGATTGGTGAGGTGACTACCGACAATGGCAAGCAGGACATGTTTCTTATGCAGCGGTGGCCCATCCGTGTGCAACGTCCTGTGGCGAGTCGCTTAACTCTGGACATCCCCTTGATCACCGGCCAACGCGTGATTGATACGCTCTTTCCCATTGCCAAGGGTGCGACTGTGGCCATTCCTGGAGGATTTGGCACGGGCAAGACCATGACACAGCAGGCCGTGGCCAAGTGGTGTGATGCGGATCTGATTGTGTACATTGGCTGTGGTGAACGGGGCAATGAGATCACGGACGTATTGACTGAGTTCCCGGAACTGATCGACCCACGAAGCGGGCGCTCGCTCATGGAACGGACGATCCTGATCGCCAACACATCCAACATGCCGGTGTCTGCGCGTGAAGCGAGTATCTATACGGGTATCACCCTGGCAGAGTACTTCCGGGACCAGGGCTATCATGTGGCAGTCATGGCCGACTCCACGTCACGCTGGGCAGAGGCCCTGCGTGAGCTATCCGGGCGTATGGAAGAGATGCCTGCTGAAGAAGGATTCCCTGCGTATCTACCGACCAAGATTGCCGAGTTCTATGAACGGGCCGGTCGTATGGAAACGCTCAATGGCCAAAGTGGGTCTGTGAGTATCATCGGCGCCGTGTCACCGCCAGGCGGTGACTTCTCCGAGCCAGTGACGCAGCACACCAAGCGATTTATCCGATGTTTTTGGGCCCTGGATCGCAACCTGGCCAATGCACGCCACTATCCTGCCATTTCCTGGCTGGACAGTTACAGTGAATACCTGACCGAGATGAGCATCTGGTGGGAACAGCAGGTCAGTGCCGAGTGGAAGATTGACCGTACCGAGATCATGGAACTGCTCCACAAGGAAGTGCGATTGCAGCAGGTGGTCAAGCTGGTGGGCCCCGATGCGCTGCCGGATACACAGCGGTTTATCCTGGATGTCTGCAATCTGTTCAAGAACTCGTTCCTGCAGCAGAATGCCTATGACAAGATTGATATGTATTCGACCGTGGAAAAACAGGCCAAGATGCTGCACATTATTGTGACCTATTGGCGACGCGGCTCTGAAGCCATTAAAAAAGGTGCTACCCTGGTCAAGCTCAGAAAAATGAAAGCCTATCAGGACATCATCAAAATGAAATTCACCATACCGAATGACGACCTGTCTGGCCTTGACAAAATCGAAGCCAAACTTGAACGTGCCATGGATCAGTTGGAGGCATTACATGCCTGATGTTCTGAGAAGGTAAGAAGGTGAGAAGGTGAGAAGGTAAGCAAATAAGAAGGTAGGAAGGTAAGAACGTAAGAAGTCAAGCAGTGCTGCCACTCTTCTTCTCTTCCTAGCTTCTTACCTTCAAAGATATCGAACAGTGAAAGCAGATGAAGACTAATGAAACAATCTATTAAAGAAAAGAGCCTGCTCTCGGGCCGTGAATATATTGGTGTCGATAAAATCGATGGGCCTTTGATCTTTGTACGTAAGACGCATCCTGTGGGCTATCGCGAACTGATCGAGTGCGTGGATCATAAGGGATACGTACGACTGGGGATTGTCCTGGAATCCGCCACGGACGTGGTGGTGGTCCAGGTGTTTGAAGGTACATCGGGCTTGACCCTGCCCGGTACACGCATTCGATTTTCAGGTGAGCCCTTGAAGTTGGGGCTCTCCAAATCCATGTTGGGTCGTGTGTTTAATGGTTTGGGCCAGCCCATTGACGGTGGGCCTGCGCATGCCAGTGATATTGAGTTGGACGTGAACGGCATGGCCATCAATCCCTGCGCACGCCAGTATCCTCGCGATTTTATCCAGACCGGCATCTCCGTGATCGACGGCATGAATACGTTGATCCGTGGTCAGAAATTGCCAATCTTTTCAGGCAATGGTCTGCCCCATAATGAACTGGCCGCGCAGATTGCACGCCAGGCCAAGATTCGTGGGTCAAACAGTGAATTTGCCGTGGTATTTGCGGCCATGGGTGTCAAGCACGACGTGGCCCGGTTCTTCACCCGTTCTTTTGAAGAGAGTGGTGTGTTGGATAATGTGGCTCTGTTCCTGTCCCTGGCAGATGACCCCTCAATTGAACGACTGATTACCCCGAGGACGGCTCTGACTCTGGCTGAACATTTGGCCTTTAATGAAGACATGCACGTACTTGTGATCATGACGGACATGACCAACTACTGTGAATCTCTGCGTGAAATTTCGACGATTCGTGGTGAGATTCCCTCACGTAAGGGCTATCCTGGGTATCTCTATTCCGACCTGGCGGAACTGTATGAACGCTCCGGTATGATTAAGGGACACAAGGGCTCGATCACCTCCTTGCCGATCCTGACCATGCCCAATGACGATATTTCACACCCGATCCCGGATCTGTCCGGCTACATTACAGAAGGCCAGATTGTGTTTGAGCGTGAAATGGATGGACGCGGCTTGTATCCGCCGGTCGCTGGTCTGCCGTCCTTGTCTCGCTTGATGAAGGATGGTATTGGTGAGGGAATGACCCGTGAGGACCATCCCCACCTGGCCAGCCAACTCTTTGCCGCATACAGCTATGTCAAGGACGTACGAAACCTGGCCTCTGTGATCGGTGAAGAGGAACTGACGCCTCTGGATCACAGCTACCTGGAGTTCGGACGTGAGTTTGAGCAGAAGTTTGTGTGTCAGGGCAAGGACGAAAACCGAAGTATTGAACAGACGCTTGATATCGGCTGGGAAGTACTCAGATCCCTGCCTGTGGAAGAGCTGCATCGTATCACAGACGAAGAGATTGAAAAGTTCTATGGAAGCTAAAAACAGTGTTCAGCTATCAGGAATCAGTAGGCAGTCACTGAAAACCCAAAACCCAAAACTAAAAACTGAGAAACATGACTCAACTTAATTACGCACCAACCAAGACGAATCTGATGCGGCTTAAGCACGATCTTAAGTTTGCACAGCAGGGGTATGACCTGCTGGATCAGAAACGAAATATTCTGATCATTGAGTTGCTGAGCCTGGTGGATCAGACGGCGGATCATCAGGGTCGTGTGGAAAAGGCCCTGGCCAAGGCGTATGAAGCCCTTGAACAGGCAGTCTTTGACATGGGCAAGCTCAAGGTGCAGTACCTGACGGGGGCTGTGCATATGAGTACGGATATTTCTGTGCGATCCAGACGCGTCATGGGCGTGAGTTTGCCTGTCATTGAAACCGAGTTCAAAGAAAATATGCCGTATTACAGCCCCATGGGCACGAGCTTCTGGATTGATAATTCATTGAATTGTTTTAAGGAGGCTTTGCAGCTTTTGGGTAAACTGTCAGAGCTCAAGATTTCTGTGTTACGTCTGGCCAATGAAGTGAAAAAGACCATTCGTAAGGTGAATGCTCTGGAGAAGATTGCCATCCCCGATCTCAAGGAGACGGTGCATTATATTCAAAGCAGGCTTGAGGAGAACGAGCGTGACATGTTTGTTCTCATGAAGATGGTGAAGGAGAATCTCGAAAAGAAAAAGGCCCGGGCCAAGGCCCTACAAGCCGTGGAGAGCGATCATGAGTCAACTGGTTAACAAAATAATGGTCTTTGTAGACGGTACAGAACAGTCTGTGACTGCGGCGCAGTATGCGATTTGCCTGGCGTCCGGTACCGGGGCAGAGTTGATTGCTTTGTATGTGGTCAATACACGCGCGGTGGAAGACCTGCTCAAGGCTCGCATCTTCTTCCAGGACGAACAGATGGAGTATCAGGAGGACATGGAGGCTGATGGCCAGCGGTATCTCAATTATATCAATGAGTTGGCTATCAAGAAGGGGGTTTCAATTACGCAGATGTGCCGCAAGGGCAGTGTGCACAAGGAAGTCCTGGAGGCCACCAAAGAGGTGGATGCCGATTTGCTGGTGATTGGGGAGTTGTCGCGTATTCGAAGTCGCCGTGATGAATTTTACGATGAGTCCGAACGGGCCATGCGTGCGGTGCCGTGCTCCGTCTTGATGGTCAAGGACGAAGACAGAGTCTGGGAAATGTACGAGGCATTGGTGTAAGAATAAGTTTTAAGTTTTAGGTGTTAGGTGTTAAGCTCTGGCGGACATAGTGATTAATTACGCAGTAAAAGCTAAGAATCAAGGATTTACAGGATTTCGGAGAATTTTTTGATGGCATTTATTGATTTGGTGAACGAAAAGATTATAAAGACGCCTCTTGTGTCTAAGGATAAACCTGATGTGTTGCGTGAATTGGTCCAGATTCTAAAGGACGCTGGACAAATTGATGATTATGAGGCAGTACTCAAGGCTGTGCAGGACCGTGAGGACAAAATGAGTACAGGCCTTCAGGACGGTATTGCAGTGCCCCACGGCAAGACAGATGCTGTGGCCGGTTTGAAGCTCGCTATTGGTATTGCACCCGAAGGCATTGACTACGATGCTTTGGATGGTGAGCCTTCAAAGCTCTTTTTTCTGCTTGTGGCACCGCCCGATCAATCAGGTCCTCATGTGATGGCGTTATCAGAAATTGCCAAACTTGCCACGTCCAAGGCCTTCTGCAAGGCACTTATACGGGCTGAAAATGCTCAAGAGGTGGTTGAGTTGATCCAGGATGATTAAAACTCATCCCGAAAACTATGATTCTGAGGCCTCTGGCACCCTTCAAGTATGGTGGGTGCCA
>CAZBTJ010000153.1:0-12761 GCA_964494325.1 uncultured Pirellulales bacterium | reverse complement strand
CCAACTCAGAACAGCATCCGGCGCCACATCACCCTCTCCACCCTCAGGCTGAGGTTCTCTGGCATAGGTCGGAATGGCACTGAATTGAACTTCACTGAGGCTGTAGGCCTGCATGAAACCACCCCAGTTGCTCTGGATGGTCAAACGAACCGTCTTCGCTGCCAAACCGCCCAAGACGATCTCATCGCACTCATTATAAGTGGGTAACCCTGATGCTCGACTGAACTCATTGACATCTTCGAACACATCCCAGTTTTCGCCATCCTTTGAATACTCGATTACCACCGCCTTGACACCATAGCCAACAAAAGCTTCGGCAGAACTGTTGGAGTTCCAGACGGTCATGGTGTCCAGCTTTTTGATGCCATCAAATTCGTATTGAATCCAGGGGTCCATATCGCCCATGGCCGTGAACCACATGTTTTCTGTTTGAATGGCATGGGAACCGTCTTCACCCATTCCAGAACCATCAAGGGTCTTCTCCGGTATGGAGAATTCATTCGAGGAACTGGATGCTGTGACAACAATCTCAGAGCCTGCGATCTGAATCGAATAGGGCTCAATGGTAAAGCTCCAGATATCCCCCTTAAAGATCGTGTTATCCGGGGCCCCGTTAACTTCATCCACGCGCCAGTAGTAGGTCTTTCCAAACTCAAGCATGCCCACATCAAGCAAATTGACATCCAGACCGGGTGTGGTCGGACCAGTGGCATCATTGACGTCTTCAAAGCTTGTGCCCATGTAGACATCATGCGTTTTTGCGAACTCACCTGCATTCCAGGTCAAGACAACGTCACGCAATACATCATCCCCTTGATTTTCGGGAGAAGGTGTGTTCGCTGCAGACGCATCCTTCTTACCAGTCCATACTTCACAGCTGTCGTATCGAGCCGTAATTGGATTGCCTGACTTTTGGGCATGGGCTGAGACAAAGGAATCACTGTCCAACACATCAGCAAGCACAAAATCAGCGGGCCAGGTCCCCTCTTCGGCCACCTCGATGTCCAATCCCTCTACCTGGAAGGACCATCCGGCTTCATTGATTGTGAATCGAACAATGAACCCATCTAAAAATGTCGCTCGATCATAGTTGTACAGATTGGACAGATTGTGGCTTGTGCCACTGCCAGCGGCACTGCCCACAAATCGAACACCATCCGGGCTGGTTCCGGCTTTACCGGAAAACATCACACCCACATAGCCACTTGTATTAAAGAACGTGTTGATCGGCTGAAGTGTAAACGTGAAACCATTTGCAATGGTCGTTTCCGACAGACTGACCACCACCCATTCGACAGTCAAACCCTTGCTCATGGCGTCGGCGGTGAGTGGATCAAAACTGGTGTTACTGGTAATACCGGCATTACCATTCGCTCCGCCACTCGTCACAACTTCGGCATAGGAATCTGTCTCAGTGGCCGGACTGGCAGCAGCAATACTATTGGCCGTTAGTGTAAATCCGCCATTGATGGATGTCCCATCACCGACCTCCAGCCCCTCCCCATCAAAATAGTCACGAATGATAATGCCTCCGTAGCAGGGACTACCACTCAGTGACACAATGACCGCAATTATGACACAGCAAACAATTCTCTTACACATAGCTCTATCCTCCATCATACAAACACCACTCTTTATTTTCAACAGGTCTTCTTCAAAAGCCCTGTGACTTGCACACGCCAAGTTTGTCACGCCCAGGCGTCAGGGATCAAGACTGCCTCAGCACCTAACACCAAAGCGAAACGCCACCACAGCGGAGCCGACCTTGCAAGAACGTAAGAAGGTAAGAACGTAAGAAAAACAAGGGAAAACGGCATCGCCAATCTTACCTTCTTACCATCTGATCTTCCTAGCTTCCTGCAGTACATCGCCTAACACCTAACACCACAGGGCTTTTGCAAAAAGCCCTGTCAGTACTCTTTATGCGGCTTATACTTCATCATTTTGTCGAAGAACTTTTTCCAAACAAAATCCTGTCGACTGTGGTCTGTATGGTAGCTGAGTCCGTCACCAAATTGTTCAATGCGGTTTTCCAAATCCTTGACAAACTCACTGTGCCCATCTGAATAGGCCACATTGTAACCACTCTCGTGATGATATTGCACACCTCGCGACGGGTCGGAAAACACATCTGCCATGAATGCCATGTTGCCTCCATCTTTCACCACATTCAAGGCACGCCACCGCCTCCCATCCCAAAGCGAACGATAGTGATACGTGGTCTGTACCCAGTTTTGATTGGGGCCCAGGTCATCCGGAATATCCCCCCTGGGCCAACCGCCGCCTGGGTTGTCGATGGCTGGTTCGCCATACTTGAGCGTTTCGGTTCTGTTGCCCGGGCAATAGAACACCTTGGGATCAGTGATCAAACGCGTATAGAAGAACAGACCATGTGCCAGAAAACCGCCTGGCGTTTTTGCATTATTGATCCCCCCTCGAATCCACACAGCATAACTGCCTGAACCCGGTGAACTTTCCATGTGACAAGAGGGAAACTTACTATTGTTGTCGTCTGCATAGAGCACAGCGGCTTTGGCGAGGGACTGAAGATGGGCCCCACATACGGTGCGCCGAGCCTGAGCCCGAACCTTTTGCAGCGCCGGCATCAAAATGCCCATCAATACGGCGATAATGGCAATAACGACCAATAATTCGATCAGTGTAAATCCTTTGTATTTTCTTGGGGTACTCATTTAGAAAACCTCTGCTTCCAGGCATAATTTTATTTCATCACAGCCTTGGCGTATTTCTCCGGGCTTATTCACGATATGTTGCCGCCTGATAAAGCCTGCTGATTTCTTCGGCAGTCAATGCTCTGTTGTAAAGAACCACCTCACTCAATGCACCCTTGAACAAGGGTAGTTTATCAGCAGTCGTTTCATGGGTTGCGGTCCCGAGATATGCCACATCCTGAAAACGAGGCGTTCCAGAGCTGGACAATTCAGCCACGTCTTCCTCAACACCATTGACAAATATCTTACGATCATCGAATGTACTTCTCAACACGACAATGTGGTACCATTGGCCCGGTAAAGCCACAGTTTTGCTGATCACCGACGCAACCGTACTACTATCCTTACTCAAAAGGCCATGCTTAAATCGCCCCTCAGACGTCATCGTCAACACACGAATCCCACCCGTCTTGTCACTATGATTGGTGTTGAGGATGCTCTGTTCCCGGATGACGTCCGCGCAAATCCACGCCACATGCGTATACCCTGTGGTGTACTCTCCGTGGGGCACTGTCATACCTTCAATCAACCCATAACTCTGTTGCCCATCACACAGCAATGCCATGGCTTTCTTGCCTTCTCCCAGATCAGGCCCCTCAGTAAACTGAACGGGTCCTGCATAGCGGCCTGAATTGACCTTGGAATTGTGGGCATTTAGAAGGACCGTTGGAGAATTAATGTCAAATCGCCAATAGGCCATAGGCCTGCTGGCAAGCACTGCCAACTCATAAGCAGAGGGCACATATCGTTTAAAAGCCGATGATTTGGCCTGCCTGACAGGGGAGAGATCGCCATTAAGATTCGCAGAACAGGACTCATTCACCACAAGGCGACGAGAGGCCTTGTACTTTTTCGGATTGGAACCAGAACGCAGATCCACTTCGCCCTCAAACACGTGTGCTTCAGACCGTTTCTGTCTGGTGACCAACACGCCAAACTCTGTGCCAAAATCCACAATAGATGATCCAGGTGTACGCACGGTAAATCCGACGGCACCCTTTTCTGCCCTGGCCACCAGTCGCCCTTTGTTCAGGACCATCTGAGAGGCTGTCTCTAGATGGATCTTGGCAGGTGCCTGCAAAACAACCTTGGCGCCATTCTTGAAGTCAAGTTGCACAAATCCTTCTTCCAGAGTCATCGAACCGGGATACAACTCCAGCTGTTTCGGTGTTTCAGCCCATTGAGCCTGAACAGATTCGGTGATTGTCGCCACAACCTCCGGTTTGGGACGCAGTGCGCCAAACATTGCCATAACTATCAGCACAATGCCCACAAAGATGACGAATCCCGCAGCGATCTTGGCAAACAACGACACGAAAATCCTAATTTTTCTTCCGGCCTTTGTCCAATCCAGCGATGAAGACCTGACCGATTTTGGAGTTGGCTTTAGCTTTTCCTGCTCGGCCAAAAAGACCTGTAATTGATGCTCTGCATGTCGCTTGATGTCGTTGAGTTTGTCTTGCTCAGTATCAAAGGGCTCAAGCATCAGTTCGCTGCTTACGACACCCGTGTCCATGGGATTGGTGTTCGCCATGCCGGAATGATCTAACGATGTCTGCAAATCCTTCTCAATAAAGCTTTCACGCAAGTAGCTGTGAAGAAGGCAATAGCGAGCAAAGACCTGGGCATTATCTGTGTTTGCCTGTATCCAGGTTTGCAGGGCCCGCACCTGCTCTGATGTGAGGCGACCATCCAAATATCCCTGAATAAGTGTCATTTGTTCTGTCATGAGGTTTCCCACCCAATATGGGTCTTGCTTTGGATACATTGCGACAGAGACGTTCGGATGCGATGCAGCATGACATAAATGGCATTACTGGACAGGCCCATACGTTCCGAAATGTCGGCAATATCCATTTCACGCAGGTAGCGAAGTTCGAGTACATGTCGGGGGCGTTTTTTTAACTGCCTCATGCAATCTTCCAGGGCAATTTTTAGTTCGTCAGACTCACCCTCAATCGACTCAAACGCTTTGGATATCTGCTGCATTGTAGGGCCATCAAACGTTTGCTGAGCCGACCCTTTGGCTCGAATATGGTCCACCACCTTGTGTCGAGCAATGCCCATAACCCACGGCATCAATGCCTTGGATTGATCGAACTGATCAAAATTCTCCGCCATGGCTGCGGCCACCTCCTGAATCACGTCCTCGGCATCATGCAAACTGAAGATCATGGATCGTACATACGCCGACACCATGGGGTAGGCTCGCATCCAATGGATGGCCATCTCTCGTCTTGACTGGTTATCTTGTGTGTTTTCTGAACTCATCACTGATACACTGTTCGTAAAAACGTACGAATTCTTACACGAATTCTGAAAATACCCTCTTTTTTGGAAAATTGCCAAATGTCTCTGTGCTCTGCCTGCTTTGGCAACACATCAGCAATATCGTCATTGACCAGCATTGTTGGCTAGAGGGCTCGCAATCTATCTTCCTGGAAAACAAGCATTTACACACGCAAATCCATCATCCCGCGGTTCAACCACACGCACGGGGCGCGGCAAGCTTGACAAACCCAGTATAGGTGGTTTATTGTAACAGATCTTTCTAATAGGATTCAGCGTGATCCTAAAATTCCTTGGCAAAAAAGGGTGAATCAAATGAAAAACATGACAATGACTGTATTGCTAAGCATCCTGCTATGGCATGGAACTTCCTCTTCTCAAGCGGCCAATCCGATTGACAATGTCTGGCATTATATCGAGAATGAACAGATCATCGAAGAAAACAAGGAGCATGCCCACGCCTCCTTTACCTCATTTGCCTCAGAAGCCAACGCTGTACACAGTACAAAGGCAAAATATAAACAGTCTCTGGACGGACTCTGGAAGTTTAAATGGGTCCGCTCCCCCGAAGACCGGCCCACAGACTTCATCGCCCCTTCTGCCAATGTCAACCATTGGGATACGATCAAGGTTCCGAGCAACTGGGAAGTGGAGGGCTTTGGCATCCCCATCTATGTGAACCATCAATATGACTTTGCAGACTACAAGGCCCCCGTGTCTGACGACATGGAATTTGTCAACAGGATCTATCCCAAGTATCCGGGCAAGGTGCCGCATGACTACAACCCTGTGGGCTCATACAAAAGGGAGTTTGTCCTGGCCCCGGACTGGCAAGGCAAAGAGATCTTCCTGCACATTGGTGCCATGAAGTCCGGCGGCTTTGTATGGATCAACGGCCAGTATGTGGGCTATTCTCAGGGCAGCAAACTACCTGCAGAATTCAACATCACGAAAACCGTGCACGCAGGCAAAAATACCGTTGCCCTGCAGATATTTCGGTGGACAGATGGGGCCTATCTGGAGTGCCAGGATTTCTGGCGTATCAGTGGGATCGAGCGGAGTGTGTTCATCTATGCGCAGCCCAAGATCAGGATCAGCGATTTTACCATAAATGCGGGGTTGGATGGCGCCTATCAGCACGGGAAGCTCGATCTGGCAGTGGACATCAAGAATCACCTCGCAAAACAGCAAACCATAAAACTCAGTGTCACCTTGTTTTCAGGCCACGCGACTGTAGCAAAGAACAAAACATGGACATTGGATGTAAAGGGCAATTCGATCCAACAGCAGCAATTCAAAACCACGGTCAAAAATGTGCGATCATGGAACGCGGAGCATCCGACACTCTACCGGCTGTTATTAAAGACTGAAGATGCTCAGGGACACATCCTTGAAGCCACATGCGCCAGAATTGGATTTCGCACGGTTGAGATCAAACAGGGCCTATTACTGGTCAACGGCCAGCGCATCACCCTAAAGGGTGTCAACACCCAGGAAAATGACCCAGAGACCGGGCACGTGGTGAGTGAGGCCTTGATGATGAAAGATATTCGTCTCTGGAAAGAAAACAACATCAATGCCGTACGTCTGAGCCATTATCCTCGCGGTGCCAGATTCTACGAACTCTGTGACGAGTATGGGTTGTACCTGGTGGATGAAGCCAACATTGAATCCCACGGTATGTACTACGGCGAACACTCTCTGGCCAAAAAGCCCCACTGGGAAACCACGCATGTGGATCGCATGGTACGCCTGGTGGAACGTGACAAGAACCACCCCAGTGTGATCATCTGGTCCATGGGCAATGAAGGCGGTAATGGCGTCAATTTCTACGCAGGCTACAAGGCCATGAAGGCACATGATGTGGCAAAACGCCCGGTCCAGTACGAACGCCCGTACAAGGATTACGATGGCAGTCTCTTTGACATGGACTGGAACACGGACATCATTGTCCCCCAATACCCGTCCCCTGCCCGTTTTGAGCAGGTGGGTCAGAGCCTGACGGACAGACCCTATATCCCCAGCGAGTATGCCCACGCCATGGGCAACAGCACGGGTAATTTCCAGGACTATTGGGACATCATCGAGCTGTACGATAATCTGCAAGGCGGATTTATCTGGGATTGGGTGGATCAATCGATCTGGAAAACCAGTGACACAGGCGAACGGTATTATGCCTATGGCGGCGATTATGGCGAAAACATGCCCACAGACAATACCTTCCTGAACAATGGTATTGTCTTCCCCGATCGTACGCCCCAACCGGCCCTCTATGAGGTCAAGAAGGCCCATGAGTACATCAACTTCAAACCCCAGGGCATCAACAGACACAATGAATTGCGTGTTTTGATTGAAAATCTGTACGACTTCACAAATCTGGCACAGTTTCAGTTTACGGCTCGGGTCAAGGCCGACGGCCAGGTGCTGCAAAACACGCCTTTGGAAAAAATCAATGTGGAAACCCACACAGGAAAACTGGTACGCATCCCTCTAAAGGAAATCACCTTTGCAGACAACACCGAGTATTTTGTGGAGATCTCCGCAACCCTAAAAGATGACTGGGGCATTCTGCCTCAGGGCCATGTGGTGGCCCATGAACAGATCGCTCTGTCCGGAAAATACAAACCCTCTTCCACCCAGGCTGCACACGGCAAGATCTTGACATTGAAGAAAAACAACGAGACCGTCACCGTGGCCAACAAGGTCGTGAAGGTGGTATTCAGCCAGGCGCAAGGCCGCCTGATTTCATATCAATACAAGGGAAACGAATTGCTCAGAGACAGTAGAGGACCCAAGCCCAACTTCTGGCGTGCTGTCACGGACAACGACCTGGGCAACCGAATGCCTGCACGCAACATCGAATGGAAAAAGGCGTCGTTGTTTTCAAAGGTCAGTGCCGTATCTACGGAGGTCCTTGCAGACAACCTCGTTACCATGAGGGTGACATATGCCCTGCCTGGAGTCAATACCACGTGCCAAAGCACCTACAGGATTGACGGCAATGGGGTCATCGAAATATCGAACCTGCTCAATGAAACGAAATACAAGGCAGATATCCCGCGCATCGGCATGCGACTCCAGATGCCCAAGGCCTATGACAGCCTCACCTACTTTGGGAGAGGCCCCTGGGAAAACTATGCAGACAGAAAGGCCTCGGCGTTTCTAGATCTGTACCAAGCCAAGGTGGCAGACCTGTATGTCCCCTACATCCGTCCGCAGGAAAATGGCTACAGAACAGATGTTCGCTGGGCTGCGTTATCCCAGGCCAATGGCAGTGGCCTGTTAATTGTGGCCGACAGCACCACAAAAGGTCTGGGACTCAGTGCCCTGCACATGCCCAATGAAGATTTTGACACTGTCGCAGGTCTGGGATACGCTGGAAAAGACAAGGTCGATCCAGCCTATCAGATGAATAACATCCCAGAGGTGAATGGCAGTAAGCACACCACGGACATCAAGGAACAGGATCTGGTACAAATAAATATTGACCTCGCGCAGAGAGGCCTTGGAGGAGATGACAGCTGGTATGCCAGACCCCAGGCAAAATATCAGATCACGGGACAGGCATCCCATACCTATGGCTTTGTCCTGGTGCCATTTAACCAGGGTTCGACTGAACAGTTCATTCAGAAAAGCAAACACTATGCCAATCAGAAGTGAGGTGTTCAATTTTCTGAAAACTGCCTACTGAAAACTGAACACCACAGGGCTTTCCATGAAAGCCCTGTTATCATCTGTTCTTTCGTTGATCGAGCCGTTCGCCCTGGGGACGGCGTACGGGAATGTCCAGCCCCCCGCGTTCTTCAAGTTCGTCGAAGAGTTGTTTCTTCATAGCCCTGATGCCATCTTGGTACACAGGCACATTGATCAGATTGTGTTGTTCATGGGGATCTGTCTTGAGATCATAAAACCCATCATGATCCCACAGGCCATGGGCGTAGATATACTTGTATCGATCTGACCGAATGGCATAGAGGGTGGGCGTTGCAGGAAAGTTCCACTCCCAATAGTATTCATACAAGATATGGTCACGCCAGGGCACGGTCTCCCCCTTCAACAACGACAGAAAGGAACGACCATCCATGTCCGCAGTCTCGGAGGGTTGCACGCCCGCAGCCTCCAGCAATGTGGGCGCAATATCAATATTCTGCACCATCTGTGTCACTCGGGACCCGGGCGGAATCATGCCGGGGGCGTACGCGAGCATGGGAACACGGATCGACTCTTCAAACGCGTCCCGCTTGTCGTAAAAGCCATGCTCCCCCAAAGCAAAACCATTGTCACCCATGTACACCACCAGTGTCGATTTATCCATACCGGTCATCTCCAGATAGGCCAGTATCCGCCCCAGATTCTCATCCAGGCTGTGCACTGTTTCACAGTACTGCCGATACAGATCGTCAAAGGACGAAACCGGATCATTGTCATATTGCCCGGTTTCCATGTGGTCAATGCCATGGATGCTGTATCGCCGCTCCCGAACCCAGTGCGGCTGGGTCTGGTAGTTCCGTTCCGTATTGGCCATGCCGTCCGGACGCTTGACCTCAGCCTGTGCATATCGCCCCTTGTGACGTGGGGCCGGCAGGAACGGATAATGAACCGCTTTGAACGATAGATACAAAAAGAACGGCTGAGTCACATTTCGCCCGGCGGTGAGCCATTCGAGAGCCTGATCCGTGAGTAGATCCGCAGTGTATCCGGTCAATGCCTTGTGCGTGTTGTTGATGTTCAGCGTGGGATCGAAATAGATTCCCTGCCCCTTAAAACTTACCCAATGGTCAAATCCAGGTCTCGGTCTATCGTGATCATGGCCCATGTGCCACTTGCCCACAAAGGCCGTTTCATACCCGGATGCCTGCAAAATCTGCGGAAAGAAGACCGTCCCTTCTGGCTCAGGCCGCTGGTTGTCCACAATACGATGACGATGCATGTATTGCCCGGTCAGGATCGAGGCGCGGCTCGGGGAACATAACGACGTGCTCACAAAGGCATTGACCAGATGCGTCCCCTGATTTGCCAGGCGGTCCAGGTTGGGTGTCTCCAGAAAGTCCGGGGCTTCGGCCATGAATCCCATGAAATCATAACGATGGTCGTCACTGAGCACAAAAATGATGTTCCGCTTGGCAGATGTCTCGGGCAAAGCCCCCCACAGAGGCCCTGCCATGGCACTGAACAAAACCATCATGGCCAGCCCCCAACGGATTGACCTGAAAAGATCACAGGGGCTGGCATGGCCCTGTGTACGACATCCAGCGTTTGTCATAATCACATCCAATCAAAAACAGGGTTTATCGGATATCAGTTTGGCGGATTAAAGCGTCCAACCTTCCCGGTATTCACGCCGGATAAATGCATCCGCTTCCGGACAGCCAATGGCCTTGAGATTCCTGGCATCCCAGGTCAGTTTCTTTCCGGTGCGTAGCGCGACATTACAAAGCAAGGCCCCTTCAGTCAAGGCCCCTGAATAATCAAAATTACAGGTCGTAGGGCCACCGGTCTTACAGGCCTCAATCCATTCCTTATGATGTCCAACGGACGTCGGAATAAACGGGGCAGGTCGCTGGAAATCGACATATTTTTCTTCAGGCAACAGCTGGTGTCGGCTGTAATCGGAAATCAACATGCCCTTGGATCCGACAAACAGGACGGCACTGCCCCACTGTGGCACATTCTTCTCCTTGACACAGGTGGGATAGGGGCCACCATTGTACCAGTTCAAGGTGACAGGCGGCATGGTACCGCGTGAAGGGAATTCCTGTCGGGCGATGGTCCAGCGTGCGGCACTTTCAGCATGAACCGGGCCTTCGGCCTCCACAGTGAGGGGACGACGCAGATTCAGCGCCCAGTAAACCAAGTCACAGTAGTGGCAGTAGAAGTCGCCCAGTTGACCATTGCCAAAATTCCACCAGTATCGCCACTTGAAAGGCACGTAGTCCGTGTGATAGGGTCGATACGCAGCCGGGCCCAACCACAGATCATAGTCCAGTGTCTCGGGTATGGCCGGCCGATCCAGGGGCGCATTCGGCTGTGAAGTATTCTGCGGCTTGGGTGGCCCATTAAAATTGGCACCCAGCCACGCATGCACTTCACGCACAGTACCAATCGCCCCGGTCTGCACCAGCTCCACCACACGACGGTAATTATCGCCTGCATGAATCTGGGTCCCCATTTGCGTGACCAGCTTCTTTTCATTGGCGATATTGGCCATCTGGCGCGCTTCATACACGCTGAATGCCAATGGTTTCTCGCAATAGCAGTGTTTGCCCAATTTCATGGCCATCATCCCGGCCGGCGCATGTGTATGATCGGGCGAACCAATCACCACTGCGTCAATCTTATCATGCATGTCATCGAACATCTTCCGGAAATCTTTGTACCGTTTGGCTTGAGGGAAGCGTTCGAATGTGGGGCCGCCGCGTACATCGTCAACATCGCACAGGGCCACGATATTCTCACTGCCCACGCCATTGACATCGGCAGCACCACGTCCACCAATACCAATCCCGGCAATGTTCAGCTTTTCATTGGCCTGAAAACTCCGTACCGATCGGCTATTGGACAGGATGACAAACCCTGCACCACAAGCTGCATTCCGCAGGAAATCACGACGAGTCAACTGATCATACATGTGACGGCACTCCTTTTCGGATTAAATTCAATCTATAAAAACAGCCTTACCCACCTCAAATAGTCATGCTGGTTTAATGCCAGCGGCTTATGCAAACACCCCAAAAGCCCTTATTCATGAATGTTACAGAAATATCTAAGAGGAAACAACCTGAAAATCCGTAATACTTTGGAAGTCATTTTGCCTTGTTGAAACCTGAGCGTGTTCGTGGTGAAGACAGTGGTTCGTTTTTCGTGGTTCGTTATTCGTTTCAAATCCGTGTCAAGAACAAGCTCTCAGCTCTCAGCTCATTTGAATCGCTCTGCGATGCTGATTTAATAGACCCCTCGGTGCCTCGGGGTGACAAGTCGTGGTGATGCGTTGTTGCCATGCAAATCCCTTGCTTTATTCGTGCAGATTCGGTTAATTCGTGGATGAAATAGTTGTTCGTTGTTCGTTCCAAAATCCATGTCAAAAAGAAACTTTTGGCCGGCACCAGCCAAATTGAGTCTGCCAGAAGCAGCTTCGCACCGTTCTGTCTTTGCGTAAGATTTCCATCGACGGCTTTTAACCGCAACAGTCACCGTTCGTGCCTCACTGAAACCACCAACCTCACCCCAAAACCCAATCCCATCGAATCCTTTCAGAAACAAATATCATGTCATGGCCGCATGTCAAAATCCGCTGACCAAAACATGGTATGATCCATGTGGATTACTGTAAAGTACTTTCCATAACCGACACCCAACAAGGGGATAGCATTCCCAGGCCCTTGTGCTGAGTCAGAATTATGTAGTCCATTCATGATTTCAGTATTTCAAGTGCACGTTCTGCCACCGCGTCATCCGTGAGAGCAAAGACGGCTCTGATAATATCCTCTCTCACCCCATCAGCATGTGTTCATGGTCATAGTCAACGTATTGAGTAGTGACTCCCGGTGGAAGCTGGGTTGCCTGAGAATGCCACACAGCATCGTCCTGAACTCACTATCATCCTGGGCGGCGTGAAGAAGGAGGACGAAAGCCTCGTTCTTTCCGATGGTCCTCGGTTTTCTTTTAAATGGATTTTTCATTCTTATGGCTCACTTTAATTATGCTGCAATATTGCACATATCATGATTGAAGCGAGATTTC
>CAZBTJ010000152.1:0-13213 GCA_964494325.1 uncultured Pirellulales bacterium | reverse complement strand
CGCCATGACCGGCAAACCGGAAGAAGTATGTCAGGGCTTTGTCATACGTCGATTCATCGAATTTGACACCACACTCGCGTGCCAGGATCAATGAGGTGAGCACCTGAACCCCCGCAGGGTTCATCAGGCCGCCCTGTACGTAGCCGGGATTGGCATCATCCCAGTGGTTCCAGCCTCCATAGTATTGACGTTTGGTGGCGTCGTCGCACAGAGCCTTGATGGTCGGCAAAACACTCTTGTCTCCGGTCGCGAGATAGTATTCCCCCAGGAACAGACCCAGGTATCCGTTGTTCCAGGTATGACTGCCGCAGGTGCCGGTGGCAAAATGCTGTGCCCATTTCTTTGCTGCCCGAGTGTACTTCCCAATGCCGGTCGACAGCAGAAAGAGGCCATCCAGACTACCGGTATAACCTTGACACGGACCGGCTTTGAGAATGAACTCTGCTGTTTCCTTGATGATGGTCTGCGACTTTTTGCAGTTTAAAGGCCACGTCTTGCTGTAGGACCCAATGGGCCTGAGCTTGATGGTCACATCGACTTCTTCGCCGTCGCGGCTGACCTTGAAGACCATCCTGCCGTCACTACCCTCGGCCTTATTGATGGCTTCACCCAGCGCATGACGTGGATCCTGTATCTCCAGCGAAGTGCTATTCACCGCCAGCAGCACATCACCGGCTTTGAGTCTACCCTCTGCCGGCGTGTCGGGTGTAATCTGCGTGATGGCAAGCACACCCTCTTTGATTGCGGCATTGAGTCCAGTCACACCGATCTGAAACTCGGGGTACGGTTTTCCGGTCGGCAGTGTATTGCCAAGAGCACTGGACACTGTCATAACCACAAACAGAATTGTTGCTGCAAAGTATTTCATCTTTTTTTCCTAATTCAATCGTAAGGGATTTGTGTATATCGCCATATTATCCGGGATTTCCATTTTTGTGTATAACCCAGGAAGAAAAAGCACAGAAGCGGTTAGGCCTTGAGTCCGCGTAGATTCGGTTCCCAACGGCGGTTCTCTTTGATCATAGCGTCCCAGGTCAACTCCGTATTGCGCCGGCCAGCCTCTCGACCCAGAATCGTCGCTAAGGTAGAATTAATACTGGGTTCTACGGTTGGATTGTCATAGTTCTTCTGTGTGACACTTCGGTGAAAAGTCGCGACATTGGCCTGCATCCCTTTCTGATAGATTCCTCCGGTCTCACCACCACGATAGGGTTCCTTGTGACTTTGAATCCAAACCTTACCATTATATTTGCTCTCCAGGTATCCCTTATCCCCGTAAGCATTACAAACTATGTCACTCGTGAGATTCTGCAGATGATCGGTGCGTTGATTCAGCACCAACCCTCCGTCAAATTGATAGGTGAGGGAAAATACACGCATGGCATCCCCATGGGCCGTGGTATCTGCCCTGCGAGCACAGCCCATGGCACTCACGGGTCGTTTACCTGCAATCCACAAAGCCACGTCTACAGCATGAATATCAAAATTGACGTTTAATCCCCCCCCCAGGGCAACGTCATTGACCCACACCAGATGGCGTAAACGGCTCTCAATGGTGTCTGTTAGAGGTGGATCCTTGAATCCATTGCTCCCCCCCGGGACATCCAAGAGCGTAAAAGCACCGATATCGCCCCGCTGAACACGCTTGACAGCCTCTATATAGTATTCGTTCGTTCGCGTCTGGAAATCGCATAAGAAAACCTGCTTATTGGCAGTAGCCTGTTTGGCCGCAGCCGCGATCTTCAGGCACCCAGGGACATCGCAGCCCAAAGGCTTGGCCACATACACATGGCACCCGGCAGTCACCGCTTCAGCCACATGGTCTGGAAAACAATAGGGAGGCGTCTCACAGAAAACAGCCTCTACCTGGCTGTCCACCAGGCGTTTGTATCCATTTAACCCAGAAAATCGGCGTTCCTGAGCAACACCCAATTCAGCACCCACCTCTTGTACCACCTCATCAAAGTAATCTGCAACCGCGGTGATCTCATACCCTCCATGCTCCCTCAGATGCCGGGCGATCCATGCACCGCGACCTCCCAGGCCAATAACACCCGTTTTGATCCGTGCATTGGCTTGTGTGCCTCGCACTAAGGCCGGTTGCAGCATCATCCATGAGGCAGTGGCCATGCCAGCCTCAGCTACAAAACGTCGGCGACTAAGTTTGTTTTCTGACTCGCTTGTTTTTTTTGAAACCTTATTCATGAGCTAATTCCCGACAAAATAAATCTACGTTTAGTGTCAACTAATGTTAATGCCAGCAAATATTAAAACCTGCAACTTATCTTGAAGGGTTTGCCTTCCTGAAGATCAACCTCTGCCTCACCTTTCTTAATTTGACGTACACTGGCCGATTGATCTCTTTCCCCTGATCTGATATATCTCATATCTACTCCCAAGCGAAACGTAATCGTCTGATTGGTAGACGAATTCAAAACAACATTGACCTGCCCCAGGATTTTATTCCAGTTCAACTCTTCAACTTTTACACCTCCCCGTGCAATAACACCTTTAAGGCATCCTCTGATAAACTGATCCTGGGGTAATGCGGGAAGGACTTCAATGACTCCCAGCTCAGAATAGACCAGCATCTCAGTTAATACAGCCGGCATGCTGAATGATGCATCAAGGTTATAGATCCTGGGGCCGGGGTTATGGCATGTCATAAAGCTGGTATTCACGAACGGATATTTTGCGAAGGTGCTTAGCATATGCCACATGAGGTCAGGATCTTTCAGCCTTGCTGCAACCAGACTGATGTGCATGATTCCATGCGCTGAATTATTCCCAAGTCCCGCTTCAAGGCGTTTTTCCATGGCGACCCTTGCTGCTTGATACAATTCAGGCGTCCTGTCAGGTGAGATTTCCAAACCCGGGTAAACAGGATATAGATGTGAGCAATGCCGATGGTTGTAGTTATCTCCAAGTCCCGGAGAAGCCCATTCGCCGAATGCTCCATCTTCATTTATTTTATAATCAGGCAGTTTGTCAAGCAATGCCTGCCATACCAGGATTTTATCCTGCTTGATGTTGAGCACATGACACCCTTGGATCAGGGTTGTGAATACCTCCTTGCATATGGCTATTTCACCTGTCGAATTTGGCACCACATTAGTACTTTGATCAGCCGGTTCCATGACAGGCGAATTTTCTGGCGATATTGACGGATAGAAGACGTATTTCCCGTCCAGTTCAGGATATTTCTTCAGGAAATCCATATAGAATTCCGCAGCTTCCATCAGCATGGGGATGGCATGTTCTTTCAGGTACGCTGTATCCTGCGTAAAGAGGTAATGATCATACATATACCTTGCCAGCCACCCGACACCTCCGGTCCATGGATAGGTCGGCATAAGGACCGCACCATGCCGGTATCCCTGACACAAATCGGTCACTGCCCCCCTGCATCCATACATCAACCGGGCATTCTTACGCCAGTCATCAAGATTCAGTTCAAGGAATCTCGTATAGGTATCCATCACCTCCGGCAGGTTACCCTGTGAAACGGCTGCAACGGCCAGGTTAAGGTTAGCATCAAATGTATACCTGCCATCCCAGGGAGGATTCCATTCATTGCCCCATTGTCCCATTAATGCGGGCGCCAGATCACCTGTGCCACCACAAATAAGAGCATACCTTCCCGCGGCATGCATCAGTTCGAAGAATTCCGGTAATGATCTCCCCTGAAGTGAATCCGATAAGAGTTCCTCGCTTGATCCAACGGCCCCGGGAATCCCCCCCAGGTCAAGTGTCACCCTGTTGAACATCTCTCCATGAACATCCGCATGTGATTTGAGCAAGTGGCCGTACTCAGGCGTTAAAGACTCGATCTCGCTGCTGAGTTTATGCCTGTCAACCTGGCGGTCATTATCCAGGTACTCAACCTTCATGACAACCAGAATTCTTTCTGCATCCCTGACCTCTGTTCTTTCACCGGCAACGGGCCGTGAATGGCCTCCTTCCCTGAATATTCTTGCCAGCGAATGGTACCCTTCATGATCCTTCTTGCCCATTTTTCGGCCATAGGTCGCATGTAGGTAGATCTCATCTTCGCCATGATAGATAGCCATAGCCTTGATGTCTCCATCCAGTTTGCCGGGCGCCTCTACAAAGCTCAGTTTGACATTGGCAGGAAATCCGGGTGGCGGAATAATCTCCATCACTATGACATCATCAGTTCTAGAAACGAATACATGTCTCTGCCAGTCGCCCCTGTTGTCTGTCCAGAAAACCGATATTTCACCTGTTTCAAGATTGGTCTCCCTGCTATACCCTAATGGTCTGCCGTTACTTTCCGTTGAAATGACAAAATGAAAGCCCGGATGTGCCCTGTCGTATGCCGGACGATTCCCCGAGAATGTCTTGCCGTACATTTCCTTATACCGTTCCCGGGCCTTTCTCACGATGTACATATCCGCATCAAGGTAACGGCCTTCCTGTGCACTCTTCTTGGCTTGGCCCCATGCTTCGGCCATATCAGGAGTCTCGGGTCTGTAATCGTTCCCTACTGTCCAGAACTTTTCATGATTTATGATGATAGATTCTTCCAGGGGATTACCATTGACCATGATTCCGGTAGACCCGTTACCGCTAAGCATCGAGTCTTCCCACCTAACAGGTATCTCCTTGCTGATAACCCTATTCAGGATACTCCTGTTTTCCTTTTCTGAATAACGGTATCCGGCCATCAATCTGGAGGCTGCCACCGATGCAATTGCTGCGCCTGCCGTTTTTTTGATAAAGACTCTTCTGTTCATTACCCTACCTATTCATAGATTATTTCAGTATTTTATTCATCGATGATCTTCCGGATGTCCTTCGTGTTACGAATAAGGGAACCCGCCTTATTGATAAACACGCACTTCACAGAGTCGCAGGGACACCTGAGATTCCAGCAGCGTCAAGCGTACTTGCTTGACTGCCTCTGGGCCGAAGGTAAATACATGGCGACGGCCCTTATCCGTTTCTTTCACGGTTGCTCGCGCCACCACGTTCCACCCCTTGGGGGTTTCCACCTCCACCATGAATTCGGCCGCGTATTGATTGCGGTTCACGGTTACGTGGATCTCGCTTACTTTGGAGACCTCTTTGAGCTTCAGCAAAATAAAATTCTGCCAATCCGCTCCTAAAGGGAGCCCCCTTGATTCACGATTCCAACCATTAATAATTTGCGGGGTTGAAGTCGTAGCGCTTAACGCCAAATCGTTTTGATCTTCGTTTTTGATCCCCATCAAATAGCAGCCGTCCTTAAGCAGAACTTGCTGTAATTCCTTGAGATGGCTTTTGTAAATACCACGGGGGCTTGTTCGGTAGCGTGTGGCCAGGGCAGCAGCGATTCCTACCACTTGCCCGGTAGCCGTCATGGGGCGTTGAACGCGCACACCGGCCAGGGCCAAATGACTGGCACTCATGCAGCGTCCCGCCATAAAAAGGTTTTCAATGTTTCGGGAATATAGACTCCGATAGGAAATGCTGACACGTCGACCCGCATACACGTGCATCACATCAATACCTTTGGTAAAGAAACCCTCAGGATGATGATCATCAATTCCCCAATCCGTGAAGGCCACGGTGTCTTCATGAACCACTGGCTGGTCGAAATCAGTTTGCGTCATCATGTAATCACCCATCAGGCGCCGACTCTCACGAACCCCGGGAACGTAATTGAGCCATACCATTTTGAGAGTCTCATTTTTTGGGGCCTCTGAAGAATAGTTTTTTGTATATCCCCACAAGCCCATATGAATCCGAAAGAGTTCATCACGGATCTTTTCCGCATCTTCAATGATGTCGGACATGCCACCCAGTTCCACGTACCAGGTGTAGGCCCCGCCCCGTTGGAGTCCGCTTGCAGAAACGCGACGTCCTTGGCCGTGCATGGCCTTGTCAAAGGCCTCGGGCCGAACAGGATCTTTGATTCGGGCAAGCACTTTGTCAAAATCCTGCTCACTTTTCCACTGGTAAGCCCATGGGGGGGTAACAAACGGTGTTGGTTTCTGAAGGTCTTTGAATACCGCCTTATACAAGCTGTTTCCCATGGTGTGTTTATTAGCCTTAAGCGGTGCCATGGATTCATTGAATTCAGCACAGGCCTCTGTGCCCATTCGGTAATCGGCCCCCGCATAGGTCCCCACCCAGCCGTGACCGGTTGTATCCACTATGAGCGGGGCTGAGAAACGATAACGCTGTCCGGTTATCACATTTAAAGCCAAGACCGATTGGATGGTCTTCTTGTCTTTCATTACCACTCCGGTAGCGCGCGTGTTTAAAAACAAGGAAATGTTGTTTTCCGCCCTTACAGTGTCTTCATAGTGCTTTGAGCTGCCAAAATGGGCCCATCCCTGAATGGGATAGAGTTCTTCAGCAATGCCTGTGACATTCATTTGATCAGGAGCCTTGCCGATCATGCCCATGGGAGGGATTCTGATTTCATCTGAAGCATTCCCCCCCAAGAGGGGACGGTCCTGAATAAAGGCTACCTTGGCCCTGTGACGACCTGAGGCCAAAGCCGCACCCATCCCCGCAGGCCCGCCGCCCACCACAATGACATCATAGCCGGAAAGGTCTTTGATGTCTGCGCTCACGCCTAAGTAGGTTTCGCGTTGTTGATTGAGAGTCCCCTTATCATTCGACGGTCGAAAGTCTCCCCGCACCAACACCAGGGCATCACAGCGTCCCCACCATCCGGTAAGATCTTGCAGGCGAAGTTCAAGCTCGCCGGTTTCCAAGGCAAAGCGGCCGCCTGCAGTCCATTGCCATTTATCATTCAGAGCCCGGCCAAAAAATGTATCTGAAGCTTTCCCTCCCACTAAGACCTTAAATTGTCCGGGTGAATGATCTGGATACCAATCGCGACAGCGAACCCATAACCGATAAGAGCCCGCGCGTGTCACATTCACGGTGGTCACCGCATCTTTGACAGGCGTTCCCAAGCCCGTAGCCAATAGATACGCAGACCCCATGACATCCACATGTTGAGAATCGTTAGACCAAGCCCCAACATCTCGAAAGGATTCCGCTTCGAGCCAGATCACATCACTGACATCTTCTTTTGCATTAACAGGCACAAAACCGTACTTTGTTTCATAGTCCTCTATGGCCTCTGTCACAGCCTCCAGCACTGTCTGAAATGTCTTGGCATCTCTGCCCTTTGAACTTCTTCTCTTGATCTCCGGCAGCATGGCCTTCATGCTCGTGATAATCGGCCCGGCGTCTTTGCCCAGCGAAGCCGCTGCCTTGATCAGGCCGATGTTGCCCCAGCGTGCGCCGGTGAATATCCAGTTACCGGCCTGGCCGCTCGCCAGAGGAAAGATGCGTTCTATGGCAGGGAGAATGGGAACCACATGTTCAGGGTGTTGCTTCATGGCAATATATCGCATGGTTTCAAAAAGGTTGTTTATGTCTATGGGCTGTTTATACCCGTCTCTGACTTTGGTGCCATTGACCGATTGGGCCATGCGTGCCATGACCTCTGCCCTCAGATCGTCGTTCTTGGCCAGTATCTCCTTGATTATGGTGGTAGCACCCCAGCGGCGCGAGGGCAAATTGGTGTCCACATCTAAGTTTGCGAACATGGCTGACAGAAACGGTTTTATCAGAGCGGTTTCTTCAATCAGGGGACGAATCACTGTACAGGCCGCCACGCGCAGATACCACTCGGGATCACCCAGATATGGTTTGATAATCGCTGTCTGGGCGGCAATGGTTTTGTTGTCAGCCCTGGACAATACATACAGCGCATGACGCTTCTCCCACATCGAAGCGCCAGGATCTTTGAGCGGCTTGAGAATATGGGGCAGAAAGTGCTTTTTGATCATGTCGGGGGTAATCTTGACCTTGGTAAAATTCGGTCCCCAGAAACACAGACCTGAGATCGCTTCCATGCCTGCCACGCGCAGACGTTCATCGGGACTCTTGAGCGCCTTGAGAATCTCAGGTATGCCAGACTCTCCCAGGTATCCCAGCGCATGTGCGGCACAGGACCGCACTATTGGATTGTAGTGGCGCATCATAGTCGCATACCACTGAACCGACATCAACTCGGCAGGAGGCGTATTCCACCATCCACCGTATGTCTTGCTGAACTTGGCATATATCTCATGAGGTTCCAGTCCCAGATCGCTGCCTCCTTTGACATAACCCGGCTTGCGGGAATCGGTATAGGGCAGATTCCGCTCCACTTCGGTGGGCCGATGCTTGACACTGTATTGTGTCCTGGGCTTCCCAGTGATGCGCAGGTTTTTCAGATGTGATGTATAGGCCAGAGAGATCAGGCCGGTCTCATAATGCGGTGCCTTGCCAATGCTGCGTTGTCCGGAACCCGGCATGGGCGGCGTCATGAAGCCGCCACCCGGCATGCGACAGAGTTCGTAGTACCAGATGAGCTTGTCCATGTGCCGGCGATAGTTTGCCATCATGTTGTCAGTGACAAGCACGCCGGCTATACCTCGCCACATCTGATTGCCAAACGCGGAACCATGCCCCTGTTCATGCATGGTATAGCTGTCAACTTCATCCAGCGCAAGAACCCTCGCCGCATCCTGGAATTTCTTATCAGGCAGCAGCGTCAGGGCGCAGGCCAGCATACCATTCTTACCGTTATCTCCAAGATACATAGTCGGATGATGGTCTCCATAGGGCACCGCCCCATGCCCGGCAAAACGGTAAAATAAGGTCAGTGCACGGTCATACGTGCCTTCATCGACATCCACACCGCATTCACGCGCCAATATCAGTGTGGTAAGCACCTGGACACCGGCAGGATTCATCAAGCCGCCAGTGACATATCCGGGCCCCGGTTTGTCCCAGTGATTCCATCCACCGTAGTACTGCCGTTCTTTGGCATCCTCACAAAGCGCCTTGAGTGTCGGCAATACTTGCGTATCACCGGTGCGCAGATAGTACTCACCCAGAAAGACACCGTGATACCCGTTATTCCAGGTATGGGATCCCACCTTGCCGGGCGACACACTGTGTGCAAACTTCTTGAGGATCGGCAAGTACTTATCCTCGCCCGTGGAAAGCAGAAAAAGCCCCTCGCAATACCCTGTAATGCCCTTTTCCGGTCCACCCTGGTTGATGATAAACGCAGCCGTGTCATCGACAATTCGCTGAGACTTCTGACAGTTCATGGGCCAGGTCTTACTGTAGGACCCTATGGGGTTGAGCTTAATGGCAACATCGTTTCTTTTGCCAGCGCGGCTGACCTTAAAGACCATCCTGCCATCACTACCCTCGGCCTTATTGATGGCTTCACCCAGCGCATGACGTGGATCCTGTATCTCCAGCGAAGTGCTATTCACCGCCAGCAGCACATCACCAGGTCTCAGTTCACCCTCGGCCGGTGTGTCGGGTGTAACCTTAGTGACCGCAAGCACACCCTCGTTAATCGAGGCATTGATGCCCGTAACACCGATCATAAACTCGGGATAGGCTTTGTCGGCCGGCAGTGTATTACCAATAGCACCAGACACTGTCATAACCACAGACAACATTATTGTTTCAAAGTATTTCATCTTTTTTTCCTCAACTTGAGCATACAGAAGGTTGTGACTGATGGGAAATTTTATTTTACAACCATGTAATGATTATAAGCCCTCGCCGCGTCAGCGGAACAACCGCCATATCCAGCGACGACCCCGGCGAACAACACGATAAATACCATGGGTCTTACAGACTTCGACATTGGGTCACTCCTATTGTCATAATTTTCGAAAACAGTTCTAATCTGAAGTTTTGCAAACTTCAAGTGTTCAGTTTTTAGTAGGCAGTATTCAGTACAAAAAACAAGTTTTTCTGAAAACTGAACACTGAACACTACAGGGCTTTTTGCAAAAGTCCTGTTCTAATCCTTCGGCCAAAGGGAAAACCTGTTTTCTCCCTGATTGATGTTCTGGATAGGCCCGGGCATGACATGGGTGGGAACCATCGGTTTTCCGAAATAATCGGATGTGATGTTCAGCGGCGTACCGTCCGGGTTCTCCATGCCCATTTCGGCCAGGGGAATGCGACCGATTAGCTTTGAGGTTACCAACGGGTGCTTTCCTTTCAACGCAACATCGGGGAGTTTTATATTCATCGTCCAAACACCATTGTTTTCTTCAAGGATGAAGTCCGTCGTAGTATTGCCGACCACGCTCTTGTCGTCCTTTTCCGCAAATGGTCCGGCTCCATCAAGGAAAACATTGTAATTCGATTCGATACCTGATTGATCACTACCTTTGGGCATCACCTTGCCGTCATCAAATCCGACACCGCCACTGATGATGTTGTTGAAAACCCGGATATGGGCCAGGGTTACGGACGTTTTGCCTGTCCGGACTGTCGAGTGAGGTTTGTAATAAGGGGTCGTCCGCTTGGCATTGCTCCAGAAGCTAAAGCTGCAATCGTTGAAGAGATTATTGGTGAAGATGACGCCGTTCGACTCAACGCATATTGAATTACGGACGAAGATATTGTTATCAACGATGATCGGTCCGAAATTAACTTCCAGGAAAAGGCCGCGGCTGTTGCCGAAATCAGTAATCAGGTTGCCAGTGACACGAGTGTTCTGCGCCCCCCAGTCGAGCCAGATTCCTTTGGCGTTCGTCCTGACATCGGGTGTACCGATCAGGAGATTATTACGGATGACGACATCGATGGGGAAGAGGATTTTGATGGCTGCCTGATTAGAGCCGAACCACTCTGACCGATAATTGGTTTCTGAAATCACGTTCCCCTCGATCACGCTGCCGACGGCACCGTAGCATCCGTAGATTCCCGTCTGACCGCAACGGCGAATGACGTTGTTGCGAATCAGGTGGTGTCCCAGTGTTTCCATTGGCGGGATATTGCCGCCACCTTCAACCAGAATGTCTGGGAAGGGAATTTCGTCGGTCACGCCCATCGAAATACCGATATTCCGTGAGTCCGTGATCGTGCAGTTCTGGACCGTCCAGCCATAGCCGTACTTCATGCCGATAGCGCCCTTTTCGAGCGTATAGATATCACCCCACTGCGGCGCGGCATGTCGAACATCAAAACCGTCGATGACAATGTATTTCAGCCCTGTCTTTTCAGGAAAGAAACAGGTCGCTCGCGCGTTGATCTCGGCCCTATTTTTATTCGGGTTTACTTTGCCGAAGTTGGCCCATATTCGGATCTTGCCATTGGGATATTGACGATTTTCTGGAAATTCTGTCTTGTTCTTGTATCCATATTGCTGATCAACGTACCACGTGTTAGGGATCGAACGCAACTCTTCGATTTTCATCTTCTGCAGCAGAGCTTCACCGTTGCAGTAGACATCGCCGAGGCGATGCCCTGTCCCGCAACCGAGCCACTTGCCCCAGACAGGCCTGGCGAACGGGTTATAGCCTTTGAAAAAGACGGTATCCAATTCGACCATCCACACACCGTCACCCTTTGATTGCCAGGCGGTGATTTGTTCGGAGCCGCGAATCGAAACATGCTCGCCCGGAGCAGCCCGGTAGGTAATGGGCTTTTCATGCGAGATACCGCCACGTGGTGGGGCCACTTCCTCTCGGTAGATGCCCGCATGGACCAATACAGTATCGCCAGGCTGAGCATGATTGGCACCGGCCTGAATGGTTTTCAGAGGCAAAGCCTCAGTGCCCGGATGGTCATCACTGGCATTCGGAGCCTCATTGTTGACGATATACGTTCGATTGGCCGCACTAATCGCCGACCAAGATGTCAGTAGTACGCTGCCCACAGTGATTAGAACCAAGACTCTCATTTCCTTTTGTTTCTTCATTATGTCTCCAATGGTATCAGGAACTCACGCAAATCGTTGATTCTGACTGTCTATTTTTACATAGGGCCCCTGACTAAGCCGGTAGTCCTGATTTCTTATTACCTATTTCTTTTTCGTTGCCACTGTCTTGGCCAGTGCAGCAGGCAATACCGTTATCTTTATATGTGAGGTTAGTTTGGTATTAATGCACAAATAGAGGAAAAAACATCAACGTGTCAGGGTTTAATCTTTGCACAACCTATGGACTGTCACTCAATCAACTGCAAGAATTAAACCCCGACCCATTTTACCCTTCCGGGTTTAATCAATCAACCAGTGACGGTTGTTCCTTGTGGCGTCTTCTTTGCCGCCGGAGCCTGGTCCATTCTCATAGTAGTAGACATCTTCCTTTTTGCGGTATTCTACATGTCCGTCAAAGAAGACAATATTGCAGCCTCCATAGTGGCGGTAGAGGGTATTTCCTTGCCATGGATAACCTCCATTGTCTTCAGCAATAACGCTTTCGCCGTGCTTGTCCCAGAACGCGACATAATCGGCTCCTTGTCTTCTGAGCCACCAGCTTTGGGCGTCTAGGAACATGAATTTGTTTGCTGGTCTTTTGATGGAGCTTTGGCGATAATTGGACGGTTCAGACCAACCATTCCGGTGATTGTACCCATAACTCACATGATGCATCCAGGGGCCGAATAGCTCTTTGGATTCTGGGCACTGATAGGCCTTAGGCCATCGGACGCCCCATTCTGCCTCTAATCCGACGAAGCTGGGATCACTGATGTTTCTGGCTTCATTTTCTGCTAAACCAATGGCTCGTAGAAAATCATGCTCCCAAGACCAGTAAATTCTTCTATTGTTGACTGATTTATCTGATAGGCCTGTGTACACAAAACGTTGATCATTGTTTTCTGCGTATATGATGTTGCCCATGCCGATCTGTCTGATGAGATTTAGGCACACGGCTTTACGAGCCTGGGCTCGGGCTTGGCGTAACGCCGGCATCAGGATGCCCATGAGCAGTGCAATAATCGCTATGACAACGAGAAGTTCGATCAATGTAAAGGCGTGTGATTGTCTTTTGAAAAGACGAAACCTATTAATAGACATTTTATACGGCATACTTGGCCTCCTTGTTGTCCTATAGCCTTCAATTTGGATGATATAGGAGTTCGGATTTATACGTTGATAAAAGTATATCGTTTACACTATGATGCGTCGTTCTGTTTTAGGTAGTGATGAATAATGAACAAAAAGTGTTATAACTGGACTTTTGCAGAGTCTAAAGAACACAGGAAACAGGAAACAGCAGATTAAACTCCTGGTGGCAGAGTACAGCAATGCCGGTGCCGAGGGATTTTTCCGGAGCCATGCGGCTGTAGTAGAAGACAGGCCTTATAAAAGTCGGTGACATCATCAAAGGATCGATTACCCTGCAATTGCAGTAGATAATCTCAATGACCAGCA
>CAZBTJ010000151.1:0-13221 GCA_964494325.1 uncultured Pirellulales bacterium | reverse complement strand
GGCAATAACGCATCACCACGACTTGTCACCCCGAGGTACCGAGGGGTCTATTAAATCAGCATCGCAGAGCGATTCAAATGAGCTGAGAGCTGACTGCTGACGGCTGAGAGCTTGTTTTTGACACGGATTGAAACCAATAACCAATAACTAAAAACTAACAACTAAGAACTGCTTTTAAGCCACAGATTTCACAGATGGACACAGATACAGAGTTTTGAAAACTGAACCTCAAAGACAAAAACCATTTAACAGGAAGATTTGAAGGGCGGGTGCCGATGCGTGCCTCCCTTCTTTTTCGTACGGCGCCGTCATAACACGCTACGCGTGGGCCACTTCGTGGGAGTCCTACGCCTGTCACCATTTAGGCAAACAAGTTTCCCACATGGAGTCAGGCTCGGCCTCAATGACGGCTTGGATATGGAGATGAATGAGCCGTCTTTGTTTGAAAGTTTATCAGATGGAAGGTTCTTGTTTTATTGACTGTTGTTCTTTCTTAAGGTCCCTACGCATAGATCCAAGCCGTTCTTTAAAGTGGGCAGAGAATTGAATTGTGCCGGCGCCGGCACAATCTTCTCGGGTCATGATAACTGTCACAGTTTGTATTAAAACAGAGCTGTTCAATAAGTGGCCGCACGGAGGAGGGCGACCAAGCTTGCTCCAAGGGTTCAAAATCGATCTTCTGAGGAAAAACTGACCTACAGAGAGGATTATTGGCCATTTTGTCCTCTTAGATTGCAGTCTCGTGTGATAATACGCATATATATCGTGTTCTAGTGCGGTTTTGTGTGGTATTTTGATGTTGTTTTGGGACATATTTGCTAATATGGGAAGGTAAAGTGCCAGGAGGACCAAGTTGAAATAGTATCTGTAGGCACGTGCAATGCGTAGGCAATTCCTGTGCTCTCTGTGGTAAAAAATAAACCACTGTGGTGAAGTGTACCACCGAGGTTAGAGTGGGCATTGAAGGATAATTGAATAAGACATAACTCAGTGCTTGGTCAGTGCGAGTGGTCAATCGGATTCTCAAAAAGAAATTGAACCACAGAGGACACTGAGAGCACAGAGAAAAGAAAGATATAAAAAAGGGCGTAGTTCCTCTGTGAGCTCTGTGCTCTCTGTGGTAAAAAATAAACCACTGTGGTGAAATGGACCAACGAGGTTAGAGTGGGCATGAAAGAAGAAAAGACAAGAGCCATTGATTTGGAAAGAACTCCGTGTTTGGTCAGTGCGTGTGGTCAATCGGATTCTCAAAAAGGGATTGAACCACAGAGGACACTGAGAGCACAGAGATAAAAAAGATATAAAAAAGGGCGCAGCCCCTCTGTGAGCTCTGTGCCCTCTGTGGTAAAAAATAAACCACTGTGGTGAAGTGGACCAACGAGGTTAGAGTGGCCATGAAAGAAGAAAAGACAAAAAAAAGTGATTAAGAAATATCTCAGTGGTTCCTCTGGATTCTTGAGGTGAATCGCATTCCAGGCAGATGATTGAACCACAGAGGACACTGAGAGCACAGAGAAAAGAAAAGGCAAAAAAAAAGGCGTGAGCCCCTCTGTGACCTTTGTGCTCTCTGTGGTAAATAATCAGGCCATGGCAGGATAATGAACTACCGAGGTTGGAGTGAGCATTGAAGAGGAGAAGGCATAATAATTGATATCGAAGTGTTTCAGTGGTTGGCCGTGTTTGTGTGGTGAATCGGATTCTGAAAAGAAAGAAATTTTACCACAGAGGACACTGAGAGCACAGAGAAATGAAGGGCGGAAATGGATCGAAATACTTTGACGGGTCAGGTTATTGGGTGTGCGATTGAGGTTCACCGTGAGTTGGGGCCTGGATTGCTGGAATTTACGTATCAGCAATGCCTTATGCACGAGTTGCATTTGGCTGGATTGGACTGCAAAGTCGAGCATCCTATACCAGTTGAATACAAGGGCATTAAGCTGGACTGCGGTTATCGTGTGGATCTTTTGGTCGAAGACCAGTTGATTCTTGAACTAAAGGCGGTGGAGAGTCTGAAGGGTATTCACGAAGCGCAGTTATTGACCTATCTGAAACTGGCCCACATAGAGGTTGGCTTACTGATCAACTTCAACGTGAAACGATTAAAGGATGGCATAAAGAGAATGAGAATTTAGATCTCTGTGCTCCCTGTGTCCTCTGTGGTAAAAAATACTCCATGGCGGAAGATTGAACCACCGAGGTTTCAGTGAATCTTAAGACAAAGAAAAGATGAAAAAATTTGATCAGTGTATTCTCTGTGTCCTCTGTGCTCTCTGTGGTGAGAACCCATTCGTGGCAGGAGATTGAACCACAGAGGACACTGAGAGCACAGAGATGAAGAAGAGATGAAGTTTGAAACACTCTGTAAGGTTTGTTTTTGAGGAAGATGGTTATGCGACGATTTTTGATGATGGTGATTGTGGCGGGGATGTTTTGTGGTTCTGTGTCCTATGCTCAGCCGGTGAATATTCCTGATCCGGTGCTTAAGGCGGCGATTGAGGCGAAGCTGGGGGTGACAGATCCCAGTGCCACGGATATGCTTGGCTTGACCACTCTTACTGCTAGTAGCCAAGGAATATCTGATTTAACAGGTCTTGAGTATGGGACCGGTCTGACGGATCTAAATTTGTTTGATAATCAGATCAGCGACATCACAGCGTTGTCTGGCCTGACCAATCTGACGGATCTCGCTTTGGGGGGCACTCAGATCAGCGACATCTCCATGTTGTCCGGTCTAACCAATCTGACGAGTCTCAGTTTGTATGACACTCAGATCAGCGACATCTCTGTGTTGTCCGGTCTGACCAATCTGACGGATCTCAGTTTTTCTTACACTCAGATCAGTGACATCTCTGTGTTGTCCGGTCTGACTAATCTGAGGTATCTCAGTTTGGTGGGCACTCAGATCAGCGACATCTCTGTTTCGATTAACTGTGAACCTGGAACCGTGAACCCTGAACCGCTTTGGCGAAATGGTTCATGTCGCCAGTGTATTAAGAACGTTTGTTTTTGAGGAAGATGGTTATGCGACGATTTTGGATTTTGTTGATTCTTTGTAGCGCTTCGGTTGTCAAAGGAGATGAAATAAAAATGTTGGTCTATCTTGGGGACATTCCTTCAGATATACCGTTTGAGAGGTATGTTGAATTTACTCAAAATGCACCTGAAGACGCGTTTGGGCTTTGCGCGGCTAGCATACCGTCAGATATAGTAATTGCGGATAGTAATTCTTATACATTGGATGAGATTGACCTTCTCCAGGGGTGCGCTAAGTGGGACATCTGGTTGTCTAGCGGAACCTTGTATGTTATGTGCGAAATGTTTTCTCCATTTAAACCGGATTCTAACATTCCCCTGTTACCACCAGGTGAGTCGAATCTAAAGGTAGCCAAGCTCTCAGTTGGTAATGCTACTTTTGATATTTGTTTGGATACACCGTGGTTTTTGCGTGTGCGTACCGTTCACACTGATACGTTCATCATCCTTAGCGAAGATTTAATAGCGTCAGAGGACTGGATGTTGGTTGAGTATGCTAATGCCGAGCAGAGAGAAGGCTATGAATTTATTGAGTGGACGGCATCGCCCAAGGCATTTCTTGATTGTATAGCCGATCCTCTATCTCCTAGGCCAGGATTGTCTAGCATGACCCCATGGCTTGCTGGCAATGGTACTCTAATTGCAGTATACGCCCCTAGCCCCTCCACGTTGACTGTTTCTTCAACGGTGGGTGGTTCAGTAATGGTTCCAGGTGAAGGCAGTTTCTCTTGTGAGACTTTAGCCGACACATCTGTTGACGCCAATTCGGAGGATGGCTATCACTTCTTAAACTGGACCGGTACGGCGGTCACAGCAGGTAAGGTGGCAAATCCAAATTTGGCAGGTACCACTGTGACCATGCATGGAGACTATACATTAATTGCCAATTTTGAAAAGAAGCCTGCCATCCAGGTGGCTACTCAGCCTGTATTGGCTAGCGATATCACCAGTACCTCAGCAATCCTTCGAGGTCAGATTACTGACGATGCCGGGGATTCGGATTGTTGGTGCAAATTCAGCTATTTCAAGACGTCTGAAGGATTCACTCAGGCTGTGAATACTGATGAACAGGCCATAACAACAGTCAATGGACAGGGCGAGTTCTCTCAGTTGTTGGAAGGGCTTGAGCCGAATTGTGCGTATGGATATCAGGCAAAAGCCGGAAACAGTACGGACGATGATATAGGACAGTATGAATATTTTACCACTCCAGATGTCAATGTGTCACAGGTGGCACTGACCGTATTGGAGTCCGTGGGTGGCGAGGTTCTGGTGCCTGGACCTGGGATTCATACATTTGCCCGAAATGCTTCTGCGCCTATCACTGCTCAGGCTGATCCCAACTATATCTTTATGCACTGGACTGGCACGGCCGTGGATGCGAATCAGGTGGTAGACGCTTATGCGGCCGTGACAACAGTACTTATGGAAGACAGCTATACGCTACAGGCTGTGTTTGAACCGAATAATATCATTGATCTCGACAGTGTGTATTGGTACGTGGATGCCACTGCCATTGAAAACCCTGTGCAGGATGGAACGGCAGACCATCCCTTTGCGAGTATCCAGGAGGCCATAGATGCTGCCAAGGATGATTACACTGTGGTAGTCCTGCCCGGTCTGTATGTCGAGTCTCTGAATTTTATGGGCAAGCCTATCTGTGTTACAAGTCTTGCAACGGCTGATCCAAATGCATTGGCTTCTTTGGAAACCCCCAACTATTTAGGTGCGATTGATAGGACCATAATCCATGGCAATTACGAGGGTCCTGTGGTGGTGTTTGAAAACCATGAAGATGCTAATTCGATGTTGAGAGGATTTACAATAACAGGTGGTCTGGATCGATCTGGAGGGGCGATTTTATGTTCTGACAGTGGGCCTACGATCAGCCATTGCGTAATAGCAGGCAACCGAGCCACGCGGTATGGTGGAGTCGTGGATTCCTATCAAAGTGCCATGACATTTATCCAATGTACCATTGTCGACAACTATTCCCACGATAATAGCGGGGCTGCCATCTCCTGTGCAGACAGTAACGATCTGTTTATCAACTGTATCGTCTGGGGCAATCACCCCGATCAGATCGTGGCGATGTCTGGCAATGACCCGGTGATCCTGTACAGTGATGTTCAGGGCAGTATCTGGCCGGGCACTGGTAACGTCAGTGAAGATCCGTTGTTTGCCTTACCAGGCATGTGGGTCGATGCTGAAGATGCCAATATTCCGGTGGATGCCTCAGTGAGTGACGCACACTGGGTGCTGGGCGACACCCATGTTCAGTCCACCGCAGGACGTTATGATCCCAACAATGATGCCTGGGTAGTGGATGCCAACATGAGCCCGTGTATTGACCTCGGTGATCCAAACAGCCCCCTTGGCCTGGAATCCGAGCCCAATGGCGGCCGTGTTAATGCCGGTGCCTATGGCGGGACTCTGGATGCAAGCCGGTCTGAGCCAAACAGTACAGTTTTGTATCAGTGGCTCTTGGATACAGATCCCGGTTGGAGCGTTCAGGGCAGTTGGCAGTACGGTCTACCCCTGGGTGGAGGTGGCATCAATGGAAATCCAGACCCAGCAGCGGGACACACAGGTGCTTTTGCGTATGGTGTGAATCTTTCTGGCGATTACGAAGGTGCCATAGGTGGACCCTATGCGCTGACTGTCGGACCATTAGACTGCACCAGCTATGAAGAGATCACACTGAGCTTCTGGCGATGGCTCAATAGCGATGCAACAGAGTTTGTACGCAACACAGTGGAAACCTCGTTAGATGGAGTTAACTGGACAGTCCTATGGGAAACCACTGGGCCAGAACCTGTCGCTGATGATCAGTGGACCCCAAAGACCTTTGATCTCAGCCCTCACGCTGATGACCAGAGTACAGTTTATCTGCGATGGACCTACGAAATCCAAGGCCGAGCCTACCTGTACTCCGGTTGGAACATTGATGATATTGAAATTAGAGGCACACCAATAGAGTAGCTTCTACAACTTTGAGCTCAAAGATAGTGACTGAAGGATCATAATGTGGTGTGGATCGTGTGTGTATGTAAACCGTACAGTTAGAATTGCTCAATCATACACCCCGTTGACTCCCTCCTGCATGTCCTCGAAGGCAATGTTGGCGTACATATTCGCAGTGGTGGCAGGGGGAGGCATGGCCCAGTTGTTTCTGAACTTGTCTGAGGTTACCTGTCTTCTTTAGCAGATGCGTTGCGAGTGTATGCCTTGCACTGTGTATGGGCAAAGGTCCGGCCAGAACGAAGGCAAGGTCTCATCAAGCTGTGGCACTAACCCTACCAAGATCAAAAGTTCAATGATGGCAAGGAGTACGATTAAATGCGAGGGACAGGAATATGAACTTCTGTTGGAATTTGTCAGGTTTTGAATCGACAGTTTTCTTTCAACAGAAACAACTGTCCCAGTTAGTGTGCCCCCAATAAAATCACATATTGCACAGGTTCACTTCGAATATCAGTTGAAAGCAAATCAGCCAAATCTTTTTCATAGAATCCTCCCATGCACACACTGTTGAATCCCAGGGATTCACATACAAGGCTGATATTCTGAGCCAAATGACCAACTTCAATAAGAATAAATCGATACCCTCGTTCACCATATTTGGCTAAAGAGCGGTCGATAACTGAAGTTATAATCAACGCAACATCCGCACCCGGAATGAGTTCAGCACCTAGCAGGTTATTGTCAAGCTCCTCAAGAAAATCTCCTTTTTTCACTATCTCCAAACTGTGATTTTTGACATTATAATGGTAAACTCCCAATGCCAAATCTTTAGAACGCAACACCACAGGATATAACTCAAGTGGATACAATGCCCCAGCCGATGGGCATGCCCGAAGCATCACATCGCCTGCCTTTTCAGAACCTTTTGATGTTACACCATAAGCAGACTTTAAAATCCTCGCTAATTTGGCTATTTGAACACCTTTCCTGCTAAAATTTCGTCTTGTCCTCCTATTTCCAATTATCCTTTCAACTGGCCCTTTCAAAATAGGGCTCGCAGGCAATGTTATGATATCGCAAAGAGGATAACTTTTCCCAGAACTATACGATTCATCCTGACTGAATTCCATAGTCTTTTCTTGGAACATATGATTTCTAGCCGGAGTCAGGTTGCTGTTTTCCATATAAATCGTTGCTGCCGGATAGCGTTGAGACAAAACTTCCTGCTGTTCAAAAGGATTCATAAAACTGCCTCCATATATCTAAGGTAGCGGGTGCGGAATTCGATTAAATTCACCCAATCCCAAAAACTCATCCGCAAAAACACTGAATATCTCTCCAGCTTTTTCAAGCCTCTTTCCTCCAAGAAAGCCCAATCGATGAATCCCATGCAGTTGCTGCATGCCGGGTATTATTACACGAACAACATTAAGCCCGAGAGGCTTAATATCCTCCGTTGTCAAATCTTTTACAATAACATTCATTCCGAGCGATTTTATTTTTTCGAGACACCAAGACAAGGCCGCCTGCGTATCACAAAATCCATCACCCGCCTTAGCATCAAAAGGTAGTTTCCCTTTTGCCCCAAGAAAATTTAGCTCATCCATCAATTTCGGCTTGCAACTTAAAACCATAGCATGGTCATCAAAACTCAAAATGTTTGCAAAATCCTCATCTGGCATCCAATCCTCCCTCTCACGGATCAAACCTATCAGGCACAAACGCCCCTGAGCATTTTCCAAAAAAGCTTTTCGAAGAACTTCAACTGGGTCAAGCCCGGCTCCAACACCAACCGTAATTAACTCACCACTATCAGAATTTCCCCGAGAAACAACCATATAAACAAAAATCCCACACTCAGACGACAAATCATAAACATGGTATTCAATCGGCCCATAATTAAAAATCTCCTGTATAGCCTCAGGAATGTCAACCATTTCAGCCGTTGCGACTCGCTTCAACCAGGAAATTGCAAAAGCATCTCGTTCGACAACTTCACATATACCCTTCAAGACCGCTTTTTCAAAACTAGACTCGCACGATAGACCTGTAGAGATTGTAGGTGTGATCGCAGGTTCTATATCTCCATTCTCATAGGGCATATAAACCAAACAAGCAGGAACGTAAACAGATTTGTTTTGAGTTAGGTCCTTCGCCTTTACCCACTTCACCGCAGTTTCGCGGGTAAATGCAGAGAATGGAAATGACTGCTTAAGATACTGCTCTTGAGAAAACAATGCTATCGATTTAGGATCAACAGCATTTTCGCAAATATCACTATAATTTCCAAACCAAAAATCATGATCACGGAATTGGCAGCAATACCGTTCCACAGACTCCCCAAGACAAGCCAGCATCGCGTCCTCCCGAGAAAAACCTGCTCCTCCACAAGTCATACTTTCTCCAGACAACCCCAAACGCGAAAGGTCACAAGTTCTACTGGCATAGCTGAAAACCTTAGGTTCACCCTCAGGTATCAACGACTCGAATATCTCTTCGACAATACCGCTCCTCCAGCCGACAAGCTGGTTATGAAGCTGAACAGCAAAATCTTTACTTGCAGCCATAAATTATTCCAACCCACCTTTTCAAATAGCCCCACATGCTCTACAGCCGGGCATCTTCAAGACAGGCTCACGATATATTTCAGTTTGAAACAAATCAACAATAAGCGTCCCATCAATAGTCCGAGGTGCCCTGAACTTTGTCAAGTATGATAAAATTTCAACAACTACCAGTGAGTCTACAATATGCTCAAGCGACTTAAGGCTCCCAAATGAAACGCCTGAAGATGCTTGCGTTTTCTTAAACACCTCATAATCCAAATGTTCCCTATGTGTTTTCGAATTTGCCAATAGCCTTGATTGGTAACACATATAACAACTGCACTGCCCCCCAACACAAAGCGGGCCGATCACACCATGCCCACCACTAGATAAATCAGCAAATAACACTGGCTTACAATGCTCTAAACAAAGTTGATTGATTTCAAAACAATAATCAGAAGAGAAATTGCGGTTAATCAAAACCACAAAATCAGCAAGTGGGACTTTTGCTCTTATCCCATCAAAACTATCTTCTTCACTCTCATTTCCCCCGGAAATAACCGCATGTTTATCAATGCTGGCAAAACCGTGCAGAGTCATATCACTGGAAAGCCTCTTAATAATACTCTGCTCTCCAACAATAAGGCACTTAGTAGAAGCAATAGTTTCAATAGCAGCCTCAGGCTCGGCCACATAATGGGATAAATATTTAATCTGCTGCTTCAAATGAAGTGCCAAAGAACTCTCCGGAAAAACAACCTCTTCAATAATTCCCTTCGATAAAAGAAAGTTGATAGCACTCTCAATTACCGTAAGATTTGTTTCATCTTGAAATTCATCAGCTAATTGCTTGACATTTTTCTTACCGTCAATAGCCTCAAGCAGCCTCCCCAGCAATACTGCCTTCTCTCCTGCCACCGTAAATATTATTTCCTCCCCGCTTCGGACATGAGGAAATCCCCCCGAAGACGGAACTACCTCATAAATATCTTTTATACGAAGAGCCGCTACACTGTTGTTTTCAGCCATTACTATTGCCCCAAACACGATTGACTAAAATCACATCACTTATTGTGACGTAACTATAATCCACCCAATTCCAAAACCGATAGCAGCTGTCACTGCCGAAAACAATAATGATACCAGCAAAATACGCCAGGAAAACGTTTTTGCTGCAATTAAACACACACACGGACTGACCAATACAAGCAAGGCTGTCAGTAACACAACCAGAGGCACTTCAAGCTCATCTGGGTGGAAGTCAAGAACATCCATAATGTATAAAACGCCAGCAATGGCACAAAAACTCAAAAAACTCCACAAAAACAGCCAGCGATACTTCACTACTTTCTCATTCTCCCTCTGAATCTTCTTATAAGAAATCCCACTTCCCACCACACTGCCGATATAGGCACCGATATAGGCACCAATTATGTGATAACAACAACAGCAACAACCGTTCATGGCTAAATAAATACTTTTCTTTTTGTTTGAAGACCGAAAACTGCCTTGCTGTTCATTAAGAATAAAGTCTTCTTCAATATTCATATTGTCTTTATTTTTATGTCCAAGCATTGCTAATTCCTTTCAGTGGATTATTCATGAAAAATATTACACCTCAAATAAGCATCCAAATATCCAAGAATAAAAACTGATAGGAAATTTGATTTTACTACCATTGAGTGATTATACCCCTTGTATCAGGGCCGATCAAGGGAGAAAACAATCCTAGGAGCGTGTCGGAGAATCAACACAACCAATAATTATTCACATTTTCGGATTTAAGCATCGTTAATTATTGCACGGTTTTTGTCTCATTGAGATATCACACGGGATTCTTGTTCAGGGGAGACGTTCTGACATCCGTTGTACTTTTTCATACTATGATCTTCCTTCTTGGGAAGATCTCAAAACAAAGGTTATAACTTCGCAAAAGGACAACCCATCTGAGCGGGAAGTTTAAGGTGTGCGCCTGTTTGAAGAGCTTGAGGTTGTTCACAGGATCGTCACTTACGCCCACGATGTTGATATTTTCGAGATGATTGACATCCTATTTGTCAAATGATACAAAGAGAGTGTGTATTCTGTGACTATTGAAGGTTCTATTCCTGGAGGATAACAATGACAAAAATAATCCAACGACTTGCCCTGGCAAGCCTTTGCGTGTTAGGGATGCAGACAGCCTCTGCCTGCACCAACTTTCTGGTCTCAAAAGGTGCCTCAGTGGATGGCTCAACCATGATTACCTATTCGGCTGATTCTCATGTGCTTTATGGGGAACTCTATTTTACGCCAGCCGCAGATCACCTGCCCCATGAAATGTTCGATATTTGCGAATGGGATACCCGGACCTACCTTGGTCAGATACAACAAATTCTCCACACCTATTCTGTGGTGGGTAATATGAATGAACACCAGCTTTGCATCGGAGAGACGACCTGGGGCGGGAGAAAAGAGCTACGTGACCCCAATGCTATCATGGACTATGGCAGTTTGATCTATGTGACGCTCCAGCGGGCCAAAACCGCTCGTGAGGCCATCAAGGTTATGGGTGATCTGGTGGAAGAATACGGCTACTACAGTTCAGGTGAATCGTTCTCCATTGCTGATCCACGGGAAGTTTGGATTATGGAAATGATCAGCAAGGGACCGAAGACAAAGGGGGCCGTATGGGTGGCTCGCCGCGTGCCGGAGGGGTATATCAGTGGGCACGCCAATCAGGCTCGCATTCGGTCCTTCCCACGGAATGATCCCAAAAACTGTCTTTATGAAGAAGACGTGATTCAGCTAGCACGTGACATGGGCTACTTTACTGGCAAGGACACGGATTTCAGTTTTGCCGAGGCCTATGCCCCCCTGGATTTTGGCGCACTTCGATTTTGTGAAGCTCGGGTCTGGAGTATGTTCAACCGAGCTGCGCCCTCTCTCAAGATATCCATGGACTATGTCAAGGCCCGGAAAGATGTCACACCCATGCCCCTCTGGATTAAGCCGGACAACAAACTCTCAGTCCGAGATGTGATGGAGTTGATGCGTGATCACTTTGAAGGATCAGACTTTGACATGACCAAAGACGTGGGTGCCGGTCCTTATGACTTACCGTATCGTTGGCGGCCTCTGACCTGGAAAGTGGATGACGTCAACTACTGCCACGAAAGAGCGACCTCCACGCAGCAAACGGCCTTTTCATTTGTGTCCCAGGCTCGATCATGGTTGCCTGATCCGGTGGGCGGTATTCTCTGGTTCGGTGTAGACGATACCTACAGCACGGTCTATATCCCCATGTACAGTGCTATCAAAAAAGTCCCTGTCAGCTTTGCAGTGGGGACGGGCGATTTTTCCAATTTTACGTGGGATTCTGCCTTCTGGGTCTTCAATTTTGTGTCCAACTATACCTATTTACGCTACCGTGATATGATCGTCGACGTACAAAAGGTGCAGCGTGAACTGGAGGGTAGATTCATGTCCGATCAGCTGGCCATTGAAGACACGGCGTTAAAACTGCACAAGCAGTCTCCGCAACTGGCCGTAGACTATCTTACCGAGTACTCCACAAACCTTGGCGATTCAACGGTCAAACGTTGGAAGAAGCTGGGCGAGTTTCTGATCTATAAGTATCTTGACGGTAATGTCAAAACATCCCTCGGCAAAGTGACACACCCGGGCTACCCCAAAGCGCACTATCGCAGGATTGTCGATGAGACAGAAGATCACTACAAAATGATCAAAATGGACTAGGCGTGTGTCGGAGAATCCCGTCGTCGGCCCGAGAGCGAGCGGTTTTGCGACTGGCAAGGACAAAAAACAGGCGATATTGGTGTATATCGTCGATGCAGCCGGACGCAGTCCAGTCACAAAACAAGCCGCTCGAAGCCAGATCGGATTCTCCGACAGGCTCCTGGAGCTTTGTAACACAAGAAATTCGGGTATGGTGTGCTATGCCGGCCCAGATAGTAGACACGCACTCAACCTTCGGATTGTGAATCCGAAGGTTGGAGGCTACTAGTCCTGCCGGGCGCGTTCAAACTGGATGTGTAGGAGGAGGATAATAGAATCTCCATGTTACAACAAGTCAACTTGTTGTTTTTTGTGCTCGATTTTTATGGTGCATTCCTGTAAGTCCTTTTGCCTCAACATCACAAGCCAATATTGATACGTTGGCGAACTTTTTTTTGACCGCAAGAGATACAATGATATGGCTCTTTTAAAGAGTTCAAGCTACGCTCGAAAAGGGTTAAATACTCACCATGGAGGGCATGGAGGCGGCCACGACATTGTGAGGGTTACCTTGTTTGTAAGGGACATTCGCTCTTGGACTCCTTGACTGTTCTGTTGTTATTCGGTTGGGAGATACGCTTCAGTTTTAAGTTTTAAGTTCTAAGTTGTTGAGCCACTGCGTGGGCTGGTTTACTGGGCTCACGCCGAAGTCGTGTATTCGCCGTTCCAGGTTCCTTCGGGACCTGCGTGTGGATCGCCAGGAAAGTATCGCTGATAAGATCAAAAGGGTGGAAGACAAGCTGTCAGCGTTCAGCTCTCAGCCTTAAAACTTGAGCGAAGCGACCATACTATAATCCGGGGGCTGGACCCCTTGTTCCGCATTTATCAAAAAGCAAATAAGACAGGTCCTTGAAACCAATCTTGAAACCAATGGCATGAATAGATGTAATGCTTGACTGCC
>CAZBTJ010000150.1:0-13404 GCA_964494325.1 uncultured Pirellulales bacterium | reverse complement strand
CTCCTGCGTCTGTGCTGTCTGCAGGTGCTCCGCTGCTGGACACAAGAATCCAGAATGCATTTGTAGACAATGGAATGGATACTGATGGCGACGGGATATTCGAACACCTAGAACTCAGCGTAGGTATCGATGTTGCAACCCCGGGTCAGTATGTACTGGCCGGGCTGCTGCGACGAGACGGGACACCGATTACGGATCGCAGTAGTTTGCATGCTTCTATCCCACTCTATGTCCCTCTCGAGGTGCCGACTACAGGTGTGGCGACCGAAAGAATTCTTTTCAGCGGAGAAGATATTCGGAATTCGGGTTTGAATGGGCCATACATTGCACACTTCTCGCTCTACGACACGAAGACTTCAGAACTGGTTGATACGGCTCTCTATAGCACGGGCGCCTATAATCATTTGGAGTTTGGCGAAATTCCAGTCCGTCTCGGTAAAGTAGTTGACCGTGTGGTTGATACAGACAGCAACGGCGCTTTCGACGCCCTTGTCATGGATGTGAGCTTGGAGGTCTTCCAGGAAGATCAATACCACGTCAGCGGCACGCTTTATTCATCTGATGGAAAGTTGATCGATTCTGTTGATGCTGAGGTTCTGAAAGATGAATCTGAAGTTATGAGCTTACACTTCGATGGCAACCGAATCCAAAGATCTCGGTTGGATGGACCCTACAATGTCACAATTAGCCTGCGCGGCACCGGCAGTTCGCAAACAGACTATCGAGAACATACTACTGCGGTCTATGAGTACGTTATGTTTGCGCCATCGCCCCATCGAATCATCGGTCAATATGTTGAGCGGCCTACTGACGCCGATGAAGATGGTTTGTTCGATAGTCTTGACATCGAAGTTGGCATTCATGTTGACGAGGCAGGTGTGTATAAGGTTGATGGATGGCTCTTCGATGACGCAAATCAACCCATCGATGTTGCCAAGTACGAGGGAACGCTGGCGGCCGGCGAACAGTCTGTGGCTCTGCAATTCAGCGGAGTAGCTCTTCGGCGGCATGGGCGAAACGGTGTATATCAACTAAAACTACTTAGCTTGAGCACGACCAGTGATGTAGTCGATTTCGTAGAGAACGCCTATGTAACATCGGATTATTCCTATAGCGATTATGAAGGACTATCATGGCTCCCAGGCGACACGAATGGCGATCTGGAGGTGGATGCATTGGATCTTGAATCCATGTGCCGGAATTGGCTTCGCAACGATTGTATGTACCCGGATTGGTGTGAGGGCTGCGATCTGAATGCCGATGGATCAGTGGATTTCGTTGACTCTGCTGCTTTCTCTGAGGAGTGGCTTCATGTAAGAGACAGTCATTGAGAGGCAGGCCATTAAAGGGGCCATTAAAGGTGTCCGGTACCTTTTTCGGAAGGTTTAGACAGAATAAGCAGGAATAGCCATGTATTAAAACAAGTAAACCAAGGAACAGAGAATGAGACTCAGTCAAAGGAGACCGGAGATGCTAAAGAACTTTTTGCCATGTGTTCTGTTTGTTGTGTGTGTTACATGTTTTGTGTGTACATCAGCCAATGCTTCACGCATTTCAGGAATCACAGCACACGTATGGCCGGATGAAAGAACAGGAGGCCAAAGTCCATCAAAAGCTGTGGACGGTGATCTCAATACCTACACTTGGTCAACACGTTCCCACACAAACCGACCCAATCATCTCGGATTTGACTTTGGCAAAATGGAATATGTGAACCGCATTAGACTGTGGAAAACCAACTACGGTGATTGGAACGCTATAGTCCCTAAAAATTTGACGATTCAGTATACCTCAGATCTAGAACCTATGTCATCTCGACAATGGTTCAATGTGCCAAATCTAACGAATGGATTTGGCGATATTGAGATATTACGTGCGAATGCTGTGAATCCAGATGGTACAGTTCAGTATGATAACCATGATAGTAGACAACATGGATGGGCTTCTTTGATGTTCTGCCCAGTTGAAGCTACGGGCATTCGGATAACATTTTCAAATGCCAAGTCGTATCCTTTCGTGCACTACAGAGTTTATGAGGTTGAAATTCTGTATGACGGGGATATTTCGGACGGTCTAATCGTATATTGGCCATTTAATGGTAATGCTGACGATGCCAGTGAAAATGGCCGAAACGGTATTGTTCGTGGAGCTACATTGATTTCCGATTTGGACGGTATTCCTAATAGCGCATATTTTTTCGATGGCGAGAATGACCACATAGCTGTATCGCATAGTCCAGCAATTAATCCAGAAGGATCTATGTGGACAGTTTCTGCTTGGGTTAACTTGTTGGCGGATGGTTCGGTTGTTTATAAGAGTGAATGGTCTACCGGCGGTGACAATATGGATCTTAGAATGTCTGCTGGAAAGGCGAGTTTTAATATACTTACCTGTTCTGGATCTTCTGCAACAGCGGTGAGCGAAACGTCCATAAACGACGGTACATGGCATCACATCGCAGGTGTTCGAGACGGACTTCGATCAGTGAAAATCTATGTTGATGGAATTCTAGAAGGGGCTGATTCTTTTTCAGGTGGATGTTCGAGTATTGATACCGCTTACCCACTGTATATTGGGAGGAGTATTACAGGTAATTACGTTGAGGGTTTCATCGATGAAGTACGTATCTATAATCGAGCTTTGTCTTCTGATGAGATGGTATTACTTATGTATCCATTACCATGTGATCAATTGGCACTTGGAACCATAATCTATGTGAATGATGATGCTCTCAGTGACCCTGCTCCTATGGATTCGACCATCAGTGATCTGGAGGAAGATGGTTCTGAAGAGCACCCCTTTGATATGATCCAAGAAGGTATCGAAGCTGCTCAAGACGGTGATACAGTTGTGGTCTTCGATGGAACCTACTGGGAGAATATTGATTTTGACGGTAAAAGTATCAGGGTGACAGGCCTTGAGTCGAATTTACCCGGTGATTCAATTAAGTCGTTTCCGGTTGTTGATGGAAATGGGCAAGGCCCGGTGGTCAGTTTCATGAATGGAGAAGATCCCAATACGGAACTCTCCGGCTTTGTGATTACAGGCGGCCTATCTGATACAGGCAGCGCCATTCAATGTATCGGAAGTCATCCGTTAATTTCAAATTGTCTCATTGCTGGAAATCGGGTCAATAATCATCTGGCTGGATCGACAGTCTATTGCGAAGACAGCAACAACGCCTTCGCAAACTGTACTATAGCTGATAATTACACAGGGCAGTACGGCACAAATATCTATTTGGAGGACTCCAACAGCATCATATCCAACTGCATTGTCAGAGGCTATACTCAGGACCAGATTCTAGTTATGTCTGGTAATGACCCAATCGTGGCCTACAGTAATATTCAGGGAACTTGGCCAGGAACAGGGAATATTGACATAGATCCCAGTTTTTCGGATCAAGGATACTGGGCCAACTCGACTGACCCAAGTCTACTACCACGAGAGCCGAATGAGCCTGGAGTCATTTGGCTTCCTGGAGATTATCACCTGTTATCTCGAGTTGGACGCTGGAACCCGATCACGGAGTTTTGGGTCCTGGATGACTTTACCAGTCCTTGCATTGACAAAGGTGATCCGGCATACTCCTGGTACTATGAACCAGAGCCACATGGAGATCGCATCAACATGGGAGCATACGGCGGAACCTCGCAGGCAAGCATGTCTCCCGAGGATTGCTGTCTGACGGTTACGTCGGGCATGGGAGGACGTGTGATCGTGGCTCCTGGTACAGACAAAGAGGGCGTTGTCGATCCTGGTGAAACGGAGACCTTCTGTTTTGACTGTGGTGAGGTCGTAACTCTCGTTGCTGAGGTGGATCCCTATTATCACGTCCCTGATTGGACTCCTGACGATTTAAACAGGTGTAGTACTACTGTACTCGTCGATGGGGATACTGCTGTGACTGTAACCCGAGAACGGAACGACGTAAATGTGGGTTCGGAGACGGGTGGAGGTGGTCATGTCGAACTTCCGAATGGAGAACGTTCAGAGTACGATCGAAACAAGCCTGTACGTGTCATTGCCAAACCTGATCCGTGTTATCATTTTGTGGATTGGACTGGGACTGCTGTGGAAAAAGGAAAAGTCGTACCGCTGGATTCCAATGACACCTGGGTGACCGTTGATGCAGACTATACTCTTATTGCCAACTTTGCTTCGAATGGACCCAACGATCTGACAATATCCTCTAGTGATGGAGGCTCTGTCACTAATCCAGGTGAAGGGACATTTCCGGGTGCTTGTGGTAGAGATGTTCCTGTTACAGCTACGGCTGAACCCTGTTACCATTTCACCCATTGGACTGGTACTGCAGTGGATAGTGGCAAGGTGACCGAGCCCAACGAGGCAGACACAACCGTGCTGGTGGATGGGGATTATTCCCTGATTGCCAATTTTGATGTGGATGTGTATGAACTCACCATCTCATCGGGTGATGGGGGTTCTGTTACAGATCCAGGGGAGGAGGCGTTCCCGTACGATTGTGGCACACTTGTGCCCATTACAGCGATGCCTGATGAAGGTTATAAGTTTGTAAGCTGGTCAGGTTCGGCAATGACAGCAGGTCAAGTGGCTGATGCATTATTAGCCAGTACGACAGTCACAATGGATGCCAATTACACCTTGGTTGCCAATTTTGAACTGGACCCAATCTTGAAGGTAGAAACCTGGCTGGTGCTGCCAGAAGCTATCACAACCAGCTCTGTAGTTCTTAGAGGATATATTCTTGATGATGCCGGAGATTCGACTTGTTCTGTCAGTTTTAGCTATTTCAAAGAAGCCGATGGCTTTACTCAGGGTGTATTTACACCGGAGCAACAGGTAATGACAGTTGATGGAACAGGTGAGTCTACCCTGCCGATTGAAGGGCTCGATCCAAACTGTGCATACAGGTATCAAGCCTGTGTGCGTAATTCCAAGGGCAAGGATATGGGGCAATATATCGCATTTACTACCCAGGCGGTTGGGCAGGATCATCGCACTTTGATAGTCTCTTCCACGGACGGTGGTTCAGTCACTGTTCCAGGTGAAGGGGCCAGACAGTATGGTCATGCCACATCAGTCGCTGTGACTGCGGTCTCTGAGAATGGTTATTACTTTGTGAACTGGTCCGGTTCAGCCGTGACAGCAGGTAAAGTGGCTGACGTGATGTTTGAAAGTACAACCGTGAGGATGGACTGGGATTATACCTTGGTGGCTAATTTTGAGCAGTACTCAAGCTTTGGTGTGGCATCCAGGCCTGTCTTGCTCAATGACATTACAGCCAGCTCTGTCGTTCTTAGAGGGCGGATTCTTGATGATGCCGGAGATTCAAATTGTACTGTCGGTTTTAGATATTTCAAAAAGTCTGACGGCCCTGCTCAGGGTGTGTTGACAGAGGATCAACCCTTGAAAACAGTTGATGGAAAGGGTGAGTTTTCCCTGCCGCTCAAAGGGCTTGAACCAAATTGTACCTATAGATATCAAGCCCATGCGCGTAATTCCAAGGGCAATGATAAAGGGCAATACATCGAATTTACAACCAAGGCGAATTAACAGATTGACAAAAAATAATAGCGTTTGAAATAGGTGAGCCGGGTTTCTTCTTGAGAAACCGGCTCGCCAGTTCTAAGTTTCTGGCGGCAGATTGTTCTGTGACTTACAGAGAGAATTCCATGACAGGTAAGCCTAAGAGCAAAGCAGTTGGGGCAATACCATGCTCATGTGACTTCCGGGGAAAGACGGCAACCAAAAGGGCTTTGAGGTCCCTTAATGCCTTTGCACGACACCTCTGAAGAGTCGGCCGAGAATGTCAGCGCCGGTAATGATGCGTTTTTCTTTGTCCCATACCAGGATGATGTCTTGGTCAATGATGTCGTCCGCTTTATGCTCCGGGTGAACCACAAGGCGGGAGATGACCTGGCCGAGTGATGTTTTTCTGTCACGCACAATCACTGGCCTGTGACAAAAGCCGTGTGGATCAACAGGCTTGTTTTTGTCGAAGAGGGCGGTCCGAAGAAATTCATCGGAATCCAACGCGAGCAGAGGATCTCCTTTAGGAGAGGTGAGAATGACCCAACGCAGGCCTGACGCCTGGATTCTTTTGATGAACGGATCTTCTGGTATGGGTTGATACTCCGGGAAGGTTATCTTGCCGTTCTCAATCGGAAGTGACAGGATGCTCTGGGGATCGACAATCTCACCTTCCTGGGAGACGCGAAGATCGTCAAAGGCCAGGAAGTTCAGGGCGCCCTGGGCTTCGATTCTGTCCACATCGGACTGGTCGGACTCTCCGTGTTTCCGGATGACCTCGCGAAGTCCTTCCTCCCTGTAGTATTCAATGTCTTCAGTACCAAACCACAATTTCAGCAGGTGGGCTGTGGGCTTGGCAAGGGGGTACAGCAGGATTTGATAGAACTTTAAAAGGGGAGACAGGCTATTGGCAATACGGAGGGTATGACGCGAGAAATAGGCCTGCGGAAGGATCTCACCGCCAAAGGTAATCAAGAATGTGGAAAAGGCAAAGGCTGAAACGCCGGTCAGCACAGAGTCTGACAACAGGGTGAGCAGGACATTGGCTCCGACATTGCCCCACACAATCGTGGCCAGAAGAAAATGGGTATCCTTGCGAAACTCGAGCAGTTTGGCTGCGCCCTTGTTACCTGTTTGAGCATGAACTTCGAGTTTCAGGCGGCTGATGCCCAGCATGGCCAGATTTAGTCCTGAGAACATACCGGCCTGGCTAATACAAAGCACAATGCCAATCCAGGTCAACAGGGTTTCATTCATTAAGGCCTTCCCTTTCATTTACTAGGATGCGGTTGTATGTGAAGTTTTGCAAACTTCAAGTTTTCAGATGACAGTATATAGTATAAAAAACGCGTTTTTCTGAAAACTGACTGCTTAAAACTGTACACAACAGGGCTTTCTGCAAATGTCTTGTTGTACAGATGTTTTCTAAAGATCTACAGTTCCCAGCCCGGTCTGTATTCGCGAACCAGGTATTTGTTGGCATCGGAGACGTTGGTGATTTTCATTTCCTTGCTGTCGAACAGCACCTTTTTGCCTGTACGCAGCGCCACCGTGCCCAGATTGACCGCATCGGTTATGGCTCGGGCATTGAGAAAGCTGCCCGGAGATCCCTTGCCGCCTTTGCAGGCCTGAATCCACAATTGCAGGGGATGGGGACGTGATGGGTTGTCTTGAGTCAGGTCTAATGGTTTATTTTTACCCTGTGTGAATAGTCTCGGGTTTTGCCCATGGAAGTCCGCCAGAATCGCCCCCTGATCACCCACAAACAAGATACCTTCTTTGCCCATTCGAATGTCGTGGGCCTCGACCTCTCTGGGCAACCGTGGTTTCATGCCGCCATCATACCAGAACAGATCCAGGGCCGGCGTGGTATTCCGGGCTGCGAAATGGAGTCGGATTGAACAGGCCGCGGGATATGAAAAGTCATTCCAAATGGGACGACTTACATTGTCCTTGATGGTGCAGGCATGGGATGCCCAGGCTTCAGCACTCACGGGCGTGTCCAAGTTGAGTTCTGAAAACACAGGCCACAGGCTGTATATACCCATATCTGCCATGGAGCCGCCGCCAAAATCATACCAACCTCGAAATACAGTGTGGGTGTAGTGGGGATGATAGGGACGATGTGTCACAGGTCCCAGCCACAAGTCCCAATCGAATCCCTTGGGCACAGCGGGTTTGTCCACGGGTTTCTCCGTGTACTGAGGCCAGACAGGGCGGTTCGACCAGTTGTGGACTTCACGCAGCGGGCCAATGACCCCTTCCTTAATCCGCTTGGCAATGAGCCGGTTGCCCGCACCGCTGCCATAGGCCAGCAGGTGGGTGGCCCTGTTTGTCTGCGCCTGGGTTTTGAGTACTTGCCGTCCTTCATACATCCGATTGGCAATGGGTTTGTGCATGAGCACATGATGGCCCTTTTTCATGGCGGCGATTGAGATTGTGGCATGCAGATGATCGGGGGTCATGATCTTGACTGCATCAAGATCGGTTTCATTGGCCAGGAGTTCACGGAAATCAGCATAGGCTGCGCATCCCTTAAACTGATTGACACCAAGGTGGTTTTTATAGTAGGTGTCCACCACTTCACGACCCACCTCTCGCCCGCCCGGGCAGCCGCTTTCTCCTTCTCGCCATGTCGACTTATCCATGTAGGATCGTATTCGATTGCGTACACCGTGTTTGCCCCACTCCACATAGTTGCTGCTGTCTGTATTGGGATCGCAGACTGCGGTGATTTGTATTTGAGGGTCGTTCAACAAAGTGCCCAGTTCATTAAACCCCTGAGTGCCCATGCCTATGTGTGCCAAGTTGAGTTTTTCACTGGGTGCCACATGGCCGGCGCCTCCTAAGACGTGTCTCGGTACAATGGTAAAGACACTTGTGGCCATGGCTGAACCCAGGAATGTACGACGATTCATCTTGCTTGACATTGTATGACTCCTCTAATTTGAAAAGACCACCTTATTGTCTAATGTGCCTGCCTGTGTGACTTGGCTCAGTGTGCGTCGAGTCAGTCTGAATTAAACCACTGATATCTATCATGACCAATTGGCGTCCCTGATCACCGACTGGGCAATCAATCACCACCTTGCTGTCATCAGGTGACGTGCGAGGATGGGTGTCAACCCGCCACTCGCCTTTGTAGGATCGGGGGAGGTGAAAGTCACCAATGGGAATGCGTCTTTGGGTTTTAACATCGAACAGATACACATGTTGGAGTCTGTCCTTGTCTGGGTAGGTATCATTGAGTATCCACTCAGCGTGGCCCGGAAGATAGGTATTGTGTCCGTTTCTGGTCATTGTTCTTTCGCCCACAACAATGCCTCTGTCAGACCCATCATCTTTAAAAAGGAAGAAACCGTTCTTGCCCCGGTGTTTGGTCCACATGGTAAGATGATTCGGATCACGCCAGATAAAATGTGAGGTATACCCAGATCCACGGGCTTTGCAGCCAATCGTAGCTGAAAGGAGTTTTGAAACAGCTTCTAATAATCCCATTGATTGTTCTCCATGGTGTGACATTCTTTGCCCGTTCAAATTTTGTGTGAGACTATTCATTGCCAAAATGGTGTCCCAGTGTCTGGGTCATTGTGTCCAGGGCCGACATATAGAGTCCATTTGAAAAGTTGGTTAACAACAATTGTGCTGCCTGTTTGTCCTGAGCATAGGCCAGCTTGGCCGATTTGTCGATGGCGGTTTGGAGACTCAGTGCTTGCTTTTCCAGTGCCTGTGCAGTTTTCAGGCTCTGTGTCTGAGCCGCGGGGGACATACCTAATATTTTTTCGCGGAAATTTGAGAAGGTCCAAAAGGCGCCCAGGGGATCAGGTCGGTAGGGGGCAGATATCCTCTCGTCAAACAGAGCCTTTGACGGCCTCTCTTTGTTTGTGACAAAGCCCATGGGAAACTCAGCAATGCCAAGATAATAGGGCAGAAAGACAGAGGTTTCAGGTGGGGCCAGACACATCCAGTAGACAATACCTATGTCCCGAGGCGGGTCTTGCCGCAACTGGGCCACAAAACTGGTCTGCGTGATATCACTGCAAATACGGCAGGTGTTGTTGGGAGGGCAGTCTGTCTGGTTCTCTGTGGTTTGGCGAACGGTATTCCGCGCATGACGCAGGATCTGCATAAAATCAGCGACCTTCACAGGATGACGCGGCATCAGTGAGAAGGGCATGTCAGGGCCAAATGTAATGGGTACTGATTTGAGATACGTCAGGCCCTGCCACTGTCGACCCAGATTGGAGGGATGGGCCGCAGAACCTGGGCTGGCGTAGGCTGCTGCAAAATCGAACGGACCGTCTTTCGCTGGATCATACCAGTTGCGCGACTGGGCATAGGTGATGATGTCCTCGCAGGCCAGAAAGTTGTCCGGGTCTGCCAGATTGACCTGACGGATAGTGTAGGTGTTTGCCACGATGGCCACTTCATTGTCAGGTACGCGTCGTGCCAGCCAGTGTTTACCCTGTACCACACAGAAGAGCCATCCTTCGCTGGGATCACTGATGATATAGGTGCGCCCTGATGCAATATAGCCAAATCGTTCCACAAGTTTGCCTGCCAGCAAGACACCTTCGCGGGCAGTTTTGGCTCTTTCGGCCACCAGACGTCGAAGCATATAGCCGATGCCCCCGTTCGTTAGATCGGGTTTGTCCTCTCGTGACGGGCAATTGTCACTCGTGATACACAGACCCCACTCATTGATATAGCTGTCTGAGAAATTCATGCCAGGCAGTTCAGACCACAGATAAGACCAGGTGGTTTTTAGATGATCCAATTCACCTCCATTGCGAAGTTTTACCTTTGCGCCGGGGGCATGGTATTGCCTGGGTATTTTGGTGTGATTGACGACCTGGGGTGGACCGTCATCTTCATTGTGAGCCACGATCACATGTCCATCCACTGAGGCCCCCTTACCGGCCACAATGGAAAAGCAGGCAATGGTTTGGAGTGGTGTCACACACAGAAGACTCGCTGAACACAGGAGCCACATGATGAGGGTATGAACTGGTGTCTTGTTCGTATCCATTTTCTCTTTCCCAAAATGCATCATATCGTGTTATTCAATTTCACGGGCAGCCACCACAGCGGCACAACAGGCATCGCCTGTAATATTGACGGCAGTCCGGCACATATCCACGAGACGTTCCACGCCCAGGATCAATCCTATACCCTCTACGGGGATGCCAATACTTCGAAGCACAATGGCCAGAGTCACCATGCCGGCGCCAGGTGTGCCAGCCGTGCCTATCGAAGCCAGGGTCGCTGTCACGACCACGGTAAGCTGTTGTGCAAAGGTCAAGTCCAGGCCATATACCTGGCTGATAAACAGGGTGGACACCCCATGGAACAGGGCAGTTCCGTCCATATTGATTGTGGCGCCCAGGGGCAGGACAAAACTTCCAATCTTCATGGGGACGCCCAAGTTTTCGTGGGCACACTCAATCGTGATAGGCAGGGTGGCCGAACTTGATCCGGAGCTGAACGCAATCAGCTGGGCCGGCCGAATGCCCTTAAAAAACTGGCGTATACTCAACCGACTCATCAGCTTGATCGCCAGGGAATAGACCAGCAGCATATGGAGTAAAAGGCCCACCAGAACGGCCACCACATACTTTAGAAGGACCAGTAAGATGCTGGCTCCCAGATCGGCAATCACAGCCGACATCAGGGCAAACACACCGTAGGGTGCCAGACGCATGACCCCATGAACAATCTGGATCATGACAGCGTTAATTCCCACAAAGACCTGCCTAACAGGGCCGGCTTCCGATTTCGGGATGAGGGCCAGACAGATGCCAAACAGCAACGCGAAAAAAATGACCTGGAGCATATTGCCGTCAATTAGAGCGCGTATGGGATTGCGTGGCACAATATCCAGGAGCAGCTCAGTCAAGGTTGGTTTCTCTGCCAGTTTTGCTTTGTGCGTGTCAATGGTTCCCTGGCTCTGCTCAAGCAACTGTGCCTTGGTCTCCAGAGCCAATCCCTGGCCCGGCTGAAGTACATTGGCCAGCAAAAGTCCCCCGGATATGGCAATCACGGTGGTACATATATAAAAGGCCATGGTTTTGATACCGATGCGTCCCAGCTGGCGTATATCATCCAGACTGGCAGTGCCCACGACCAGAGAGGCAAATACCAACGGTACGATGACCATGGTGATGAGCTTGATGAATAACGTGCCAAAGGGTTTGACATAGATCTGGACATACTCGGAGGCATCAAAGTGGTGTGTGACCAATCCAACAAGCACGCCGCACAGCATGCCAATCAGAATCTTAGTATACAACTGAAGTTTTACCTGCTTCATAACAGCTCCCAAGCCAGTAGACTTCGGTGAAGTATAAGGTATACGGTGGCATGAGTCAAAAGAGAAGGTTGGAACCTGGGCAATCGTATTAATGCATTGTATAGGCAAAAAAACAGCCGCTGATTTTTGAGGATCAGCGGCTGGGCGTTCTTTTGATGGTGTGACTTAGCAACCGTATTGTGCGACTGCGCCGAGTTCTTCTTCGATGCGGAGCAGTTGGTTGTATTTGCAGATGCGGTCAGTACGGCTCAGAGAACCTGTCTTGATCTGCCCGGCATTCATGGCCACGGCAATATCTGCAATGGTGGTGTCCTCAGTTTCGCCGGAGCGATGTGAGATGACAGCGGTAAAGCCGGCCTTGTGGGCCATTTCAATGGCATCCAGTGTTTCAGTTAAGGTGCCAATTTGATTAACTTTGATGAGAATGGAGTTACCGCAACCCAGGTCAATACCCTTCTTGAGGAACTTGACATTGGTGACAAAGAGGTCGTCGCCCACGAGTTGGATCTTGTCGCCGATCTTGTCCGTAGAAATCTTCCAACCATCCCAGTCGCCTTCGTCGCAGCCATCTTCGATGGAATCGATGGGGTACTTGTCGATCAATTCAGCGAGGTAGTCTGCCTGCTCTTCTGAACTGCGTACTGCGCCGTCTTTGCCTTCGAACTTGGCATAGTTGTACTTGCCGTTCTCATAGAACTCAGAGGCTGCACAGTCCAGGGCAATGGTGACATCCGTGCCGGGTTTGTAACCAGCAGCCTTGATAGCAGCAATCACACTGTCCAGGGCTTCTTCTGTGCCACCCGAGAAATTCGGGGCAAAACCACCCTCGTCACCCACGGCTGTGCTGAGGCCCTTGTCCTTGAGGATCTTCTTGAGGGCGTGGAATACTTCAGCACCCATCCGAAGCCCTTCTTTGAAGGTGGGGGCGCCGATTGGGCGAATCATAAATTCCTGGAATGCGATAGGGGCATCTGAGTGTGAGCCACCATTAATGATGTTCATCATAGGGACAGGCAGAACTTTAGCGTTGGTGCCACCGATATAACGGTACAGAGGCATGCCCAGGACATTGGAGGCTGCGTGGGCCACGGCCAGAGAGACACCGAGCATGGCATTGGCGCCGAGATTACTCTTGGTTTCAGTGCCATCGAGATCCAACATGACCTTGTCGATCTTTGTCTGATCCAGTGCGTCGAGGCCTTCGACTTCCGGGAAGATCTTTTTGTTGACATTATCCACCGCATTCTGCACGCCTTTACCCAGATAACGTGATTTGTCGCCATCTCGCATTTCCAGGGCTTCGTTTTCGCCGGTTGATGCACCAGAGGGTACAGCTGCGCGACCCATGACACCACTTTCGAGTGTAATTTCCACTTCGAGGGTTGGGTTACCGCGTGAGTCAAGGATCTCGCGGGCCAATACATTTTGAATAGCTGTCATTCTGCATGTCTCCTAATATGGTTTTAATGACTTTAATTCCATTTTTCTGTAACTAAAGGGCACCTCTAAAAATTCAATTTGGCGTGCAAGCGAATCTTTTTGATTCTGGACTGCGTCAGGAAAAAGCCGCCTTAGCTTCA
>CAZBTJ010000149.1:0-13471 GCA_964494325.1 uncultured Pirellulales bacterium | reverse complement strand
GTCGACAAAGCTCGCGACAAAGAAAATGGGTGACAAACATGCTTAAGTGCCATTCAGTACCGACCCCTATTTCCCTATGTTTTGCCCTCAATAGGCGGGTTTGACTTGGACATGGGCTGTGCCGTAAAACTAGTTTGTTTACGCAATTCTACGTTTATTGTCATTTTCAATAATTGGATACGCGCAGGGCATGTTGCTTTATAGATCAAGAACGCATATGATATCATGCGATATGTGGAAAAAGACCTATTCAATAATTATGATAGCGTACAATATTGCAAAATATCACACGTTATACTTTGCCAAAGGATAAATATGAATATCAATGAGCTAATTGAGAATCTGAGTATCGATTCTCGTACCCATGAATCACTCAAACTTCTTACAGATATTGTTGTTGATACGCCTGAGGAGTTGATTGACGAACTGATAAAACTTATTTCATCACCCCACAAAATATCAGACACTAATGCTTTTGCCTCCTTGATATCTGATCTGCCCTCAGAACAATACATTGCTCCACTGGTTAAGGAGATATCAAAATCAGTGGTCGGCGAGACCTTATGGCTTGCTGACTATATGTATGCTCTTGGCAACATACTCGATGAGCTTGAAGACCCATATGTTCCAGAGGATAGCTTTGTCGATTTACTAGGTGAATGGCTGCTAAAGACCGATGGTGAAGAAATCTCATGGAAGTCTGCTATTTTGCTTGCCCAAATAAAGCATCCAAACTGTTTGAGCTATTACGAGCAAGGTGTAAAATTGCAGGGACTTTTCTTCCTATCAAGAATTGAATGTCTTAAAGGATTAGTAAATGAGTGTGGGCGCGAGTATATGGAGCTTTGTCAAGAATTGCTGAACGATCCCCAAGAGGAAATTAGAGAAGCCGCCAAAGATGCTATAAACTGGCTGAATCAAGAAGACCACAGAGTATAACATGGGGCAAATCGACGCCGCTATCGCATCTCGAATGATCCAGTGCATTAATGGCTAATTGGGAAGGCGAGGGGTCGGTTCTCGGATCTCAATAAACTACCCGCAGAAACATCTATTTCAACAATAGATGGTCGGGAGTATCAAGTGCGTTTTTTAATCCAAAAGCTCGTCGAACAGGTACAATGTGTGGCAAATAACAAAAGGAATCGTTCTTCAATACAGCCTAGCAAGATCACACAAGAATAGCTTTATCAAAGATCACCAAGGGACTAAGATTGAGATGTTCAACGTGTCAGGAGAAAAAGACAAGGAAGTCTTGAATTGGTAGCTACTACTGTAGTACAAAAAAGGACTCTTTCTCTAAAAAGCAGAGTCAGAACGAATGCAGCGGGACGTCGTACCTCCGCCTCAAGAAAGGAAGAGACAATGAGTATTCGTACGAGTTCGTTAGCCAGACATCCATTTTGTAGCGCCGTGGTTGTCGCCATCATTTCCTGCATGGCGAGTGTGCCCGCAACCTTGCATGCTGAGGACGCAAGAGAAGTTATTACAATCAAGTCTTTGCTCCAGGAGATGGTTGATCGGGATGCGGTGGCTCAGGTCGCATCCCCGTATTACCAGTGCCGACAGGCCAGCAGTTGGGATCGGTCGCAGAAGGCTGTCAATGGCCCCAATTGGTTCGCCAACCATGATTATGATCGTTACCTCCGGAAAGAGACGACAAAGGGCCGCACCGAATACGTTGTTATGGAAGACAATGTTCCCGGTTGTGTCACACGTATATGGAGACCGTTGGGTATAGGCAACGAACTTCCTAAGACTACAATCCGCTTCTATCTCGATGGCTCACCATCGCCTGCCATAGAGGCGAATTTTACAGAATTGATGAGTGCGCAATCCGTTTTCAATGAGCCGTTTTCCTTTATTGCTTCGGACGAAAAGAACAGTAAACAACAAATCGGTTTACCGAAGGACTACAAACAAATGGGTGGTGATCTCTATTTTCCCATTCCGTACGCAAAGAATTGTAAGGTTACCTTAGAACCCCACCCCAAGCCAGGAGACGCGCCTCATAATGTATTCTTCTACATCATAAACTACCGTAGCTATGAATCTGGCACACCCGTTCAAACATTCACCATGGACCGGTACAAAGGCACCGAGACCCTCCATATGCGAATTGGCAAGGCGCTTTCCGAGCCCGGGTCGGGCGTGAAAAAGAGAGAGTCTCTCAATATTGCTGAAACACTTGAGCCGGGTAAGGCTATGTCGGTTGCGTTGCCGGGAGGATCGCATGCGATTCGGGAACTCGCGTTGGACATTCCTCCTGAGGCGCACGCCGACGCTGTCAAAGATCTGTGGATATCGATACGTTTTGATGAAGCGTTGACTGTGTGGTGCCCGGTGTCTGAGTTCTTTGGTGGTGGTCGATTCAAGCGTGATGCTCATCCGGAAAGCCCAGCGGCCGACGGAATGTTCATTCGGCCGCATTGGAACCGCAATCGTAGTGTCACAGCAAATGGTGCTTTCAAGTCATGGTTTGTTATGCCGTATCAATCCAGCGGCGAGTTCCAGATACTGAATAAGGGTACAAAACCTATAGCTGTTAAGGCCTCTCTCGGTATTGGAGCCTGGAGCTGGGACAAGCGGTCGATGCATTTCCATGCCAACTGGCGCTCGAGCGAAACGCCCGGCTGTCACGCCGATTGGAACTACGTCGAGATCATGGGGCAGGGAACCTATGTTGCGGACACGCTGAGTATATTCAGTCGTCCCAAGCGATGGTACGGGGAAGGCGATGAGCGCATCTACATTGACGGTGAATCGTTTCCGTCCCATCTGGGAACAGGTACGGAGGATTACTACGGGTACGCGTGGGGTATGGCCAACTTCTTCGACTCAGCGTTTATTTCTGCGCCTCCACGTGACTTACGCGGCAAAGGAGATTGGAGTGGCGACCAAACCGTTTCGCGCGAACGCCTGCTAGACGCTATCCCCTTTAAATCGAGTCTAAAAGTAGACATGGAGGCATGGAACGGTGCTGGGGTGCATTACTCGGTGGGTACCATGTGGTATGGCGTGCCAGGAGCATCCGCCAAATCTGACGTCTCAGCTGTGCATGACCAGAAATATTGGGATAACGAGCTCGGGGATGTCTCAGGCTCCAACAAAGTCGCTGTATCTCGCGCCAAAACGATGACACGCATCGAGAATGGTCTCGTCGCAGTGGACCTTCGGAAAGGCGCGGGACATGTGGTTCTATCCTTCCAGGCAAAGAACCCAGAGGGAGCCTGGGCCACCGTCTGTGAATCCTTCACGCCTGACTTCAAAACGCACCCTGGTGGCAACCGGTTCTTTGATACGACGGTTACTTCTCATCGTTATCAGCTCAGTGAAATGGCCACCGAGTTCAAGATCGTCACCAACTCTGACGACAAAGTCGTCGTACAGATTACAGGCGGCTGCGGTGCCGACGTAGAGCAAACCCTCACTCTAAGCTCCGGCGATTCTTTCTTTCACAGTGAAGTAAGTGCGACATTGAAGGAACCTTTGCTAGACTACGTGATGAGCTCCTTTATCTTCAGCTCAAACAAGCTACCGGAGTTCATACATACCCCTACCTCCAAGAAAACAGATCCTCGTTCCGGGCCCGCTCGAGACCAGGTTATTGGCGACCATGCCTTTCATGCGCCAGCCATTATTCTGCAGGAAGGGGGGCTGTTTGCGGCGTTGGTGCCGGACCTGGCGATGATCAATGATTACCGCATTGTATCTCCCGATGCGCGCCGGACCATGAAGGTGCGCCGCAACAAGTTTTCTGTGCCGATCGAAGACGACAAGTACACCATGCCGACAGCTTTGGATCTGAACGTGGTTTCCGGGCTGACACCGAAACCGGTCTTCTCCTATGGAATGATGGATTTCATCATTGCCCATCACATGCGCTACCAGCGAGTAAACAACGAGTCGATGATCCGAAAATTGAATAACACGCGGGTACGATATGGATTTGACTTGTTTCTTGGTGCAAGAGAACCCGCCAACACTGGATATCAGAAGATAGCTCGATATCAATGGGAACGCTACGGACACGATTTCTTCCAAAAGGAACGACATCTTGCCATGCCTTTCGAGGAATATGTCAAAACGGTTTATGGTGTGGTTTCCAAACCCATGAACCCGAAGGTTCAGGCCCCGGTCCCCGGCTATGAGGATCATGGTGTGTTTATTGATTTCGAGATGAATGGCAAACCCGTGGGGGGCATGGTGTCACCGCTGGGGGTCCTTGGCTTTGGCGATGCGCTCTGGAACTTTGAGTTCTGGAACAACGTCAGGGATGCCAGTGGCATGTACCACTGGGGAAAGAAATTGCAGAACCCCGAGTTGGTTGACCGATCCAAGAGGATTATCAACCTGGCTCTTGAGGCACCCCAGAACGAAGAAGGTTTTTTCAGTCTGGTTTATCTTGCACAAAGGAAGAGGTGGTTGAGAAGTTCCCTGGGGCCATCACCTAACATTTCCTCCATCTTCGCCAAGAAAAATCAGGTATACAACGTACCGGCCATGAGCAAGACCGCTGCACATATGCTTGAGTATTATGAGCGTTGCGAGAAGAACCCGAGAATCGTGACCTATCTCAGGAGATATGCGGACGGACTACTGAAGCGGATTGACAAGAATGGCTGTATTCACTCGTATTACAGCCCGGACATGAAACCGATCGAGGCCTTACGGTTTAGCGCACAGCCGGTCGCTACGATGTGGTTCCTTGCAGAATTCTACAACGTAACTCGGGAAAGCAAGTATCTAGACGGTGCCGAGAATATCGCCGGCTACATAATCCGAGATATTCTTCCTAACCAGAAATGGATTGATCTGGAGCCCTATTATTCCTGCGGACGAAACCCTCTCAACTACATGATGGACCATGAACAAGGCCTGCAGATTCGTGGCAACCTGGCGACGTTCTGGGCAACCAAAGGCTTTGCGGCGCTCTTCCGGGGCACCGGTGATAAAAAGTATCTTGCCGCAGGCGAACAGGCCATCGACTACGTGAGTTTTTCGCAGGCTTGCTGGGATCCGCACTACATCTACACGGCACTACCTTTCGGCGGGTTTACGGTGGACAACGGGGATACCGCCACATGGCTGGATGCGCGGCAATGTGAAATGGTACAGCCTTTCATTTGGTACGGGCAAACGCTGGGTCGGCAAGATCTTGTCGAACGTGGGATTGCGGCGGCCCGTTCATCGGTGGTCCTGATCAATCATCCACTGCACAAGCAGAATGATATCTACCGCCACACCAACCTCTACGGTTTTGGTCTGGGACCTGAGAACATCAATCATGAAGGGCACAATCAATCGGCTATGCGGACCCATCCAAGCTGGGGTGAGTGTTCAGGCATTTTTACCGGACTTGCTGACGCCGACCGCATGTTGGGCGGTGGCATCATCAATGTTGACCAACAAATTGCAGTTGGAGTGGATGGACTAAGCATCACGAGTTTCTCGCTTCAGGGGAGTCGCCTGACAATCAATATCAAGGATAAGCTGGCCACACTGAAGAAGCCATGGGAGCGACCCTACGATACAGTGCTCAGTATTTCGGGGTGTGTCGCAGATCGTGTGTATACAGTCGTCATCAATGACTCGCCGCCGAGAGAGATTTTTGGGGAAGCGCTGAAATCACTTCACTGTCGCGTAGCGCCCGACGGGAAGGTCAGGGCAAATCTGGGGGCAAATCTGGGGCCAGCCCTGGCCATAGTACTTAGCGAAGAGTAGTTGCGTCTGGTGTAGATGCCCAGTTGGTTCATGGGTAGACGCGTCAGGCAATTAAAACTACGGAACCTAGAGGGTCTTGGGCTTCCCAGACATCAAATACAGAATAGACGGGAGGAGGCCTTAAGTTTGTACTAGGCCAATCTAGTTTATTGTTTGCATGTAAAGGAGAAAACATGAAGAGGCTTTCTTTTCAGATTTTTCAAAAGATGTTCCCGAACCGTTGGAAAAGCGACGGATTGTCAGTTAATATGCCAGTTTGCATCCTTTTCATATTGGTTGTTACAGTTTTTTCAGACAGCGTGAGAGGTCGTTCGAGTGTGGCTGTTCCTTCGGGTGAAGGCCAGTTGACCGAGGAAGCCGCCTGGTTTACCTCCGGCAAGGACGAGTTTGGCAACACTATAGAGTATTTCGGTCAGACCGCGCAAAACGGGAAGCTCATTCTCACCGCGAGTAATGGCTTTTTCTCAAAAGGGATTGCTGCCAAAGGAATTTCAAAGTGCAGGGATGCTGCCAACGGTTGGCCTGAAAGCACGGATTCAAAGAAGAAAATGGGGCATCCTACGCTGATTGACAAAGACTACGAATACCTGGGCAACTGGAGCCAACCGGAGCAAACCATGCGCTGGCATATCTGGTTCCCGGAAAGAGGTCTAGTCAAGGTTGTGCTCAACCTGGAGCCAGTGGATGGAAATGGAAAAGAAGCGATTATTGTGAGCCTTGGCGATCAAACCAAACGCACCATGAATGGCGATGCAAAGGGGCATAAAGAAGGACTGCTGTTCAATGTTACGTCGCCGGGTAAGCACACCCTGACGGTAAAGGCGGAATTGGGTGGCGAAAGCGAAGTCGGCAGGCTGTATGGTATTGATGTGACCGGGTCGGCTGTCGAAAATGCCAAACTCCTGCGGGCACGCTGGCGTCCTGGTGCGGTCCACGGCGGGTACAGATCGTCCACACTGGAGACAACCAGTATGTGGGTCATGGTTTCCAGAAACGAAAGCAGGTGTTCCAGCTACTCTCCCATCACCACTCCGTTCGGCTATTACGGATGCTCCTTCGGGGCCGATCTACGGTCATCCCCCGGAATGAATTTTTCCATGTGGTCAAAGAAGGACCAGTCCTTGGAACAGTACGCCCATCTTTTGGCTGTCGGTTCACCCGATGCCGAGTTCAGCGGGTTTGGTCATGAAGGTACCGGGGTCAAGCCGAGGGGATGGGAACCGCTGCACGCCCGGCCCAAGGAAGTTACCCTGGCCTTGCGAGTTGATCGGGGCCCTCAGTACGACACGTATTACGGGTACTTCGTCGACCCCGAGACAGCGAACTGGAAACTCTACTGCGCGGGCCGAAAGTGGTCAGACAAAGCCGGTTCCAAGAAACAAAAGGTGAAAGCCAAATCGCTGTGGCCGGGATCCTTTGTCGAGGTGCCCGGGAGCTCTTCCCGTCAGCGGACCGGCGATGTGGTACGGACGGTGGTCCGCAAAGGGTGGGCCATTGACACGATAGGAAAGTGGCATCGGCTCGATATCATGCCCGGGGGAAAGGCCGATCAGGCCAACAAGGCGTGGGGCGTAACCAGTGACGGCTGGTTCTTGTTGAAAATGGGAGGTATGGAGCACTTCACAACCGGAAAATCCGAGATCAGGCTGCCGGAAAAATTTGCGAGTGAAAAACTGCCCGATTTCCTGTCACCGATAAAAATGAAACAGCTCTATAAACTGCCGGCAACGTTTGGCAAAGTAACATGCCAGACCGGTAAAAACAGCGCCCAGCTGAATATTGAGCTCATAGACGCCGGAACCAACGCCAGCGCTATCATTTACTACGGCGAAAAAGACTGCCTGACCTATGCCCCCAGAAAACGTCATGGCACAGAACGGAAATCCTCTGTTCTGGAAGAGGCCAACACCTGGCCTGAATTCAAAAACTTGAATTCGGTCAAGGCCAGAACGACCTCTATTACGCTTACCGGCTTGAAACCCGCCACTAAATACTACTACCGCGTGTTGGTAAACAACGACCAAGGCAGAATGTGGACCCTTGAAACATATTCTTTCACAACGAGGTGAGCGAGCCGGACCGACCTTAACCTCACCTTTTTGTTACCCTATCTATTACCCAGTGTCACTCTGTGGCCTTCATCACGGTGTTGCCCTCCACTACCACAGCGCGGGCCTGTTGTACGTCGATGGCCTTTCTGCCTGGCAAAACCGTGATGGTGTTGTGGCGGATCTGCACACCGTGGGTCATGGCTGACACCGAATACCATGCCGCTGCGTGCACTGTAGAAGGTTACATTCTCAATCCGGCAGTCTGCGCAGCCACTCACGCTGAAGTTGGTCCCCATGGAGCCGCCCCGACCGTGAGAACGTACATAGGGCAAGGGCAAGAAGAAGCGATCGTCTGGTCGCACCGGCGTGAGCGCCTTTTTGAACTGGGATGTGACTTCGATCCGGACTGTTTCTCTGGCTCTATCAAGTGGATGAATGGACTTGATAAAGTAATGCATCTGTACATCCCAGCGTCGATGTCGTTCCTTGGGGTCGATCACACAGCCCCATTGCCATCCCCCTTGACCGAGTCGCTGCTTGACCCAGGCGTCAGCCGGTGGCAGAGGGAAATCCTTGTGCAGTGCTAGATCAAAAGTCCCTTGGGCTGCATTGACCTTGACAATAGTCCCTTGGGTAAAGGGCAGGGGATCGTAGTCGATCACCAGGCCCCGGACAGTGACATCCTCACACCTGTGCAGCCGAATGAGGTTATTCGTGGGCGTATTGATTAGGTGTGCGCCATGGCCCTCAATAGTGATCCCCTTGACGTTTGCCAATTCAATCTGGTAATCGCTACCAGGATTCTCTTTGAGCCGGTAGGTCTTCGACTCCAGCTGTACGCGGCTGCCTGGTCCGGCTTGGATCGCTGCGGCAACGGCCTTGCGCAGGGCCGGTCCATCATCATGGACCCCATCGCCCACGGCGCCGAAGGTGGAAACATTAAAAACGGATGGCCCCTTATGCATGGCCGCTGTAGCGGCATTTACCAACAGCAAGGCGACTAGAACGGTCCATGTCTTCATTGGTTTCTCCTGTCTCTCCCCAGCCTTTTACCTTGCCTGCGCATCTCTTTGATGCGTGACGATAGGCACATAACCGACTTCTATGCCGGCTGGCGGCGTGACGAGCAGGGCTGGATCGAGTGCGGCCAGTTTTCCACTGGTGGGAGGTGCCATGTAATCTCTGTCAATGGGCCATTGCTTGTGGATCTTTTCGACAAAGGCCTGCAGCCTGGCTTTTTTGGCGTCACTCCATTTGTACTGCTGAAATGAGGGCTGGTCCACAAACCGGTACCAGGCGTAGGTCACGATCGATCCATCTGTGAGTTCCACAGTAGTGGATTTCGATTTGGGCCCTGGATTTGCCCAGGCGCCGGAGGCCGGTGACGTGTAGGGGACCCCGCGGCCAGCCTGTCTGAATTCCTTGGCATGGAGGTTCGTTTCCCGGGGTACATCCTTGGCCGGTATGGCCACGCGTTTGTCTCCCACATGTTTATAGTACTGGGGGAACTTGCCGAATGTGTTTGTGGTGCCGTCGAACCATTTCAGGCCCCATACATTGCCATACATCTGGGTGTCAAAGACCTCTTCAACACCGGTCATGAGCTTGCCGTCTTGATCGAAACGTGTGGTGCGTGTTGTCAGCGTTGATTTCCAACCCCCTTTTTCATCGAAGCGCCCGCTGCAACTCGGTCCACCGTCACGCCAGGCCTTGAAGGCGTCGTACAGAGCTGTCTTGGAGTAATAGGTCACGTCTTGAACGAGTAGCGTTCGACCCTGGTCGTCCACTGGGAACTGAAGATTGGGCAGCTTGGAATACACCACGCCCTTGGCGTCTGTCGAGTCAAACCTGGGCACTGTGTTAATTTCCATGGCGCCGCCTCCCATATTGCCGGGGCGGGCATCAAGGCCTCGTCCATAAATAAAGGGGTAATTAAAGAGCTTGCCGATTTTGCTCCAGGTTTCTGGAATGTAGTAGGCCATGGGCCCCTTGAAATTGGCAGCACTGAGGAAACAGGTCCATGCCTGGTCGCCCGTGGGCGGATCACCGGTGGTGGGTTTGGTAAAGGGCAGAGCCATGTAGGTGTACCCCAGAAACTTGCCATTGGGATTGCCTTCAAAGGGCAGGGCGTCCGGTGGAATCAAAAGTCTATTACTAAGTTGGGCAATGCCCAGGCGGTTATCTGGCAGGGCTTCGTTGTCATAGAAGAATGACCACCCTGGAGAACCCACCTCGTAATCGTAGCATTGGGGTGTGGCGTTCATGCTGAATTTAGGGGGGCCGTAGCGGAAGTGGTTACGCGCCCAATAGCCCAGACCGCCTTCAACGGTCTGAAACACACTGCCCCAGGTCGGCCCGCGCTCGGGCCAATTATCCCGGGCAAGCGTCCCAATCGGTGCTAGCGGTTTGTCCTTGTTGTCAGAGTTGTTGGGTGTAATCCAGGCACTGGGCAGGCCAATTTGAAAGTTGGCGATCGGTTGGTTGATCAATGGCCAGACCGCCGCATAGAAACCCATGCCTGCGCTGTATTCGCCCCGGTCCTGGGGGCGGGACGCACTGTAACCAATATAGCCATGCAGGCCGCGATGATGTCTGGTGACCACTCCGACAGGGTTCTTTTTGACGCTGTCTGCAGGTGTCTCCTGGGCAATACAAGGTCCGGTCAGGGCGAGGAGAAGTATGAGCAATGATGTTTTCATGGTTCCATTCCTTATGGGTCAGTCATCGGTTTCCAGTTATTTCATTTTTACTGATTCTCTGATAGTGACTCCTGGTGGTCTTCTTGACGATCGACACTTATCACAATACCAGTAAAGACAGTCATTCAATTTATCCCACAAATCCAGAGCTTTGGCTATGCCATATCGTGCAAATTATTTGCCAAATACGATCACTTCATAGGCAGTTTTGCCTGCTTCTTGAGTCTGTATCATATTTTGTAGCCCATGCTGTCCTTGCGAAACTCCGTCGGTGTTTTGCCGGTTTCTCGGATGAAGAAGCGAAAGAGTTTGTCCTGGCCGGTAAAATTCATGATCTTGGCAATGTGGGAAATGGATAGTTGAGTACCCGTGAGCAAACTCTTGATACGGGCGAGACGGACACGTACAATTTCATCATGTACGCTGCGTCCCAGCGACTTACGAAATTTTGCGTACAGTGTTCTGCGTGACACGCACAGGATCTGGATGACATCATTGACCTGAATGCACTCGTCCGCATGCTCGCGAATGAAACGCAGCGCTGTGGACACATCTGCGTCACCCACCGCGACAATGTCCGTTGACTGACGTCGAATAACCTGGATTGGATCCACGATGATATCGGTGGTTTTCTTGCCTTGGAGCAGATTGTCCATGGTCTCGGCCGTCTGGTAGCCGGCTTTTTGCAGGTTTAACGACACACTGGAAAGCGGAGGTGCTGTGAGTACACACTCCAGTTGATCGTTATCGGCACCCACCACGGCAATCTCTTCCGGCACGGAATACCCTGCGATCTTACAGGCCTCAAGGATCTGTTGTGCCCGGTCGTCATTACAGGCCATTAATCCCAAAGGTTTGGGCAAAGCTGCCAGCCAGTCAATAATGGAAAAGTATTCGCGTGTCCAGGAGTGCAGAGCGTCTTTTTCAGACTGCTGATAGATGTAACATGGATAGCCTGCCTGTTCCACGGTTCGACGAAAACTGTCGCACCGCTCCTGAGACCAGGTTAGATGATCAAAGCCACAAAAGGCAAAGTGGGAAAAGCCACATTCCAGGAGGTGCTCGGCTGCCATGCGCCCGATACGTTGGTCATGGCTCAAGATCCTGGGGATTCCCTTCAGTTTCGTGTTCGCGTCAAGCGCGATCAGGGGCACACCTGATTGTCTGATTCGGTCGGAAATAAAACGCGCCTGCAAAATGATGCCGTCGATAGCCAGGGTATCGATCCAGGAGATGACAGGCGAATCCGTGGTGTCCTTGACGTAAAACGGAGGACGCGTCACAAACATCCAGGGGCCTCGAATTTTTGAGTACAGGGCCAGACCGGATAAAATCCCCCGGGAAAACTCCCTGGATGCCTCAATTAGAACAAGGATTTTGGGTATCTTCTTCATTCAGTTATCCATGCTATCGTGTCACATTTCTGGTATTGGCTCGTCATTAGCGCATTTGATCATTGTGCCGCGTCCCTCTAGTTTTTGCAATAAAAACCCCGTGATTAGGTCAGAGCGATTCGTAAGGTCCCAAAGCTTCTTTTCCCCAAAATGGCCAATCATTTGCACATTATGGGCTTGTTCTGTTACGCCAAATGCTGATAAAATTATATGGTTTATAGCTTCGGCGCTTCGATATTCTGCGATGTGACAGATCAATTTTAAGCTAGGCTGTTCCCTCTTGGCTTGACATGTACATGAGTTGCATTAAATTGAGGAGAAAGACAAATGGCCTCCCAAAGCATGATGACAACCCGTAGATGTTGTATGCAGCAGAAGAATAATCGGGGCTTTACGCTGATTGAGTTACTGGTGGTCATTGCCATCATTGCTGTGCTCATGGGCGTGCTCATGCCGGGCCTGAAAAAGGCCAGGGAGGCGGCTCGACGCATCAGCTGCGCCAGTCGGCTCAGGCAGTGGGGCACAGCCGTGGTTATGTACTCCTCGGACAATGACGATAGAATGATGGCCATGTCCATGGCCTGGGGTGGGAATCCCTATCCGCACTACATCATGAATACGCCCAAGGAAAACAGCCGCGGTGTGACCATGTGGAATATTGAGGGAATCAATCCGTATATCAAGGCCTTTGGCAAGAAATACCAGGAAACGGGTGAGGCCACGGATATGGTGACCTGCCCCAGTTGCAGCGGCGAGTTCATGCAGGATTGGATCAAGACCATCAACTGGCCCAACCATGATTTTGCGGAAATTGCGTACAGCTACTTTGGCAGGGCCGACTTGGCGGATGATCAGTCATGCAGTCCCAATGCCAAACGTGTGCTGAGCGGCAAGGTATCCACTGCTAGAACCCTGCTCATGGCCGAAATTCTCAATCTTGATAGTAGTGATGGAGCGTATCGCTACAACCATGGTCGTGATGGTTGGTCCTGGAATGAAACCAACTTTGCCAGTCCCATTGGGGCCGTCAAATCACCGGATGCCGAGGCCACGGGCCGCAGTCAACTGTTTGGTGACGGGCATGTGAAGTGGAGAAAAATTGATCCCACATCGAATCTTCCGACTTCGGAAAACCGTTTTACAGAGAATTGGGATGGGCCGGACAGCGGCTGGATTGGGTCTTACGATACCTGCTTCTTCTGACATTGGATTTGAGACGAAATATGATTAAGAGACTGTGTCTGACCCTAGTGTGTGTCTTACTCCTGGCAATCCCTCCCAGGGCCCAGGCTGTGACGTCGGTTGCTTGTGACGTGTTGACTAACACCCTGTCCAACGGCCTGGTCAAGCTGTGTATTGACACCCAGGCCGGAACCTATGATCTGATTGATGTGGCACGTAATGAAGCCTTTGTCAAGGACGCTGAAGTTGTCATGACTGTGGCGCCTTATCGCGAGTTGGTTGATGTAAAGGAAGGAGACAGCGAAGCAGCAGGTCCTGGTAAGACCTATCGCAGCAGTCTCGCCAGCAACCGGATCCAAACAGGGTCCTATTCAAGCGTCTTCGGCACAGGCAGGGCAATGACACTGATCAGCACATTCGG
>CAZBTJ010000148.1:0-13588 GCA_964494325.1 uncultured Pirellulales bacterium | reverse complement strand
TGGCGACAAAAAAATACAAGATTTGACTGTGGTGTCTCCTGATGTGGGCAATATTAAGACAGCCTCCATCTATGCGTCGAGTCTGGGGGCTGACCTAGCTATAGTTCATAAAAAACGCCTCAGTGGCGATACGGTTGAGGCGGCCGAGTTGATCGGCAAGGTCAAGGCTCGTAATATTCTGATGGTGGACGATATCATTGCAACCGCCGGGACAGTGTGCAGTGCGGCCCAGATGGTCAAGGATCACGGGGCCAAGAAGATTTATGTGGGGGCCACGCATGGTGTTTTTGCTGGCCAGGCTCTAGAACGGCTGTCCAAGGCCCCAATTGACGAAATTGTGGTGACAGACACGATTCCATTAAATGATGAAGCGAAGTCTTTGGGTATGATTAAGGTGTTGAGTTGTGCTGCCATGATTGGTGAAGCGATTCACCGTATCCACAAGAATGAATCAGTGAGTAGTCTGTTTCGTAAAAATAAGAAGTTTGATTAACGAGTTTTGTTTTTTTGTGCGGGTGTGATGTGTTCGATGGCACGCGAGCTCGCAGGTGAGGCGATTATGGAAAAAAGATTGCTTTTAGAAGCAGAAGTTCGAGAGAAAGTGGGCACCAAGGAAGCTGCTCGTTTGAGGCAGGAAGGGTGTCTTCCTGGCACAGTATACGGCCACAAGCAGGATGCAGTATCCATTTCATTGAATGCCCATGAAATTGAGCGTGCAGTACATCATGGTCATCGCGTGCTGGATGTCAAGATTGCCGGAACAGTGGAAACGTTGATGATCAAGGATCTTCAATATGACTATCTGGGCCGTGATGTTATTCACATGGACCTGATGCGAGTTGATATTTCGGAGACCGTGAAGGTGACCGTGGGCATCGAGCTGAAGGGTGTTGCCAAGGGCTTGTCTGAAGGCGGCATGCTGGAAGAACATGCGGATGCTCTGGAAATTGAATGTGTTGTGACAAATATGCCTGAGAATCTGGCCGTGTCCGTGAAGGAATTGGGCGTGGGCGATTCATTGCATGCCAGTGACGTTGTACTGCCCGAGGGGATTACCCTGATTAGCCCTGCAGATACTTTGCTGGTGGCCTGTACGCAGAAGCCTGCCGCTACGAGTGAAGAGGACGCTGAAGCAGGTGAAGGCGAAGACGGGCCAGTTACACCCGAGGTTCTTACTGAACGCAAGCCTGAAGATGACTAGTGGCTCTTTGAAGTTAAGGTAATTGATCAATGACGGATGCCTTTATGATTGTGGGCCTTGGAAATCCAGGGCTGAAGTACAAGAATACAAGACACAATATTGGTTTTGATGTGATTGATCGGTTGGCTGAACGATTCCATGTGGATGTTCGGCAGAAGAAATTCGGGGCCAAGTTTGGCACTGTTGATCTTGAAGACAAAAAGTTAATACTGTTGAAACCGTGGCAATACATGAACCTAAGTGGCCAGGCTGTGGCCACTGCCTTGGGATTCTACAAGCTGGATCTCAAGCAAGTCATGGTGGTGATAGATGATATGGCATTGGAGCCTGGAAGCGTGCGATTGCGTGCTAAGGGTTCAGCCGGCGGGCACAATGGGTTGTCAGATATCATTGCCAAGGTGGGCACAAATCAAGTGGCTCGATGCCGAGTCGGCATTGGTCGGGATCAAGCGGGATGGGATGTCGATCATGTGCTGGGGCGTCCCTCCAAAGCTGAACGGGCGCTGCTTGAAGAGGCCATTGATCAGGCCCAGGACGCGGTGATGTGTTGGTTGAGTGAGGGCATTGATTTGGCCATGACTCGATATAATGCAGCACGTTCGTAGTATGACGCGGTAACTATATGGCGTACTCCTCATGTTGATGAGGTACACAAGAAATAGACTTAAATGTAATTCGCCTTTTTTGGCGGGAGGTATTTGGTTTGGAAACAACCACTAAGAAACTGTATGAGGCAATGTTCCTTGTGGATTCTGCCCAGGCAGGATCAGATTGGGACGGCACGATGGCTGCTATCAACCGTGTGTTGGAGAGGGCTGAAGCTGAGGTCGTGACCGTTCGCAAGTGGGCTGATAGAAAACTGGCCTACGAAATAGATCACAAGAGTCGTGGCACGTATATTCTGTGCTTTTTTAAGGCTGATCCATCAAAGATTTCTGGTATGGAAAAGGATGTGCTTCTGTCAGAGAAAATCATGCGAGCCATGATTACGACGACTGATGGCCGCTCTGAGAACGTTCTGGATAAGGACATCAAGGGTGAATCACCTGCACCGAAGGATCAGGAATTTGATAGCTCAAGTGACCGTAGAGATCGAAATGATCGAAGTGATCGCATTCGTTCAGTCAGCAAGTCTGAGGCCGAAGAGGTCAAGGCTGCTGCTGCTAAAGTAGAGGCCAAAGCCAAGGCAGAGGCCAAAGCTGAGGAAGAGGCTGCTGAGAAGACAGAGGCAGAAGCTGCTGAAAAGGCGACTGATGAGGCTGATGTTGCGGCCCCAGAAAAGACGTCTGAAGAAGCAGCAGAGGTTGCGGTTCCAGAGGAAACGCCTGGAGACGCTGAGATAACAGAGGAAACCCCGGCATCGTAACTCGGCAAGCCGGAATGGTCGGTTTAGGGTGATGCCCTGTTGTATATAAGGAGAGTAAAATGGCTTCCTATAATAAGGTGATGTTGATTGGAAATCTGACAAGAGATCCACAACTGTCTTATACGCCCAGTCAAACGGCGGTGGTGGATTTTGGCTTGGCCACAAATCGTAAGTGGACCGCTCAAGATGGATCGCAACGTGAAGATACCTGTTTTGTTGATTGCAGGGCATTTGGAAAACAAGCTGAGACGATTAACAAGTATCTGGCGAAAGGTCGTTCCGTATTTGTGGAAGGTCGTTTGACCTTTGACAGTTGGACGGGTCAGGATGGTACCAAGCGTAGTAAGCATCGCATTACTGTGGAGAACTTTCAGTTCCTAGGTGGCGGTGGTGGCCAAGGTGGTCAGGCTGGTGGTTCATACGCTGGTGGTCAAGCTCAAGGCGGTGGTCAAGCCTCTGGCGGCCAAAAACAAGGTGATCAGGCTTTTGGCGGCGGTTCAGCCCCTCCAATGGCTCAGGAAAACTATGCCGGCCCAAGTGTGCCGGAGGACGATATTCCTTTTTAGTTGAATCAATTAGATTCTTAGTTTAATTCGCTGCAAATAAACTAAACAAAACGAATAGGTTAACTATGGCAAGAATACAAAGAAAAACAAAAAGCAGACGTAAACCAGGTTTTGCTGGTGCGCGTGAAACAACCCAGTGCCGGTTCTGCAGAGGATCAGTCAAATACATTGACTATAAAGACATTGATACACTGCAGAAGCTCTTGACTAATCGTGCCAAGATCTACTCCAGAAAACGGAGTGGTAATTGCGCAGGCTGTCAGAGAAAAGCCATGCGTGCCATTAAACGTGCACGATTTATGGCTCTGTTGCCCTATACCACGTAATATCAGGCAAAGATGTTGGTGTACATGGGTTAATCTGGGCCATTTAAGAAGTGCGAGGTATAATTATGAAAGTGTTACTGTGTGAAGATGTAAGTAAGCTTGGCTGGCTCGGCGATATTGTCGATGTCACCGAAGGATATGCACGTAATTATCTGTTGCCACAAGGCTTGGCTACGGTTGCGACAGAAGGCAATGTTCGTTCCTTGGCCAAAGAAAAGGGCAAACGTGCTGTTCAGAGAATTGCTGAAGGCAAAAGGCTCAATAAGGCTGCAGAGGCTGTTGCTGGCGCTGAAGCTGTATTGGCTGCCAAGGCCAATGAGCAGGGTCACCTGTTTGGCTCTGTGAATGAGAAGCATATTGCTGCCAATCTTCGTGATCAGGGCTTTGAAGTGGCTGATTCAGTGGTCAAGTTGCGTGAACATATCAAAGAAGTGGGTATCCACGAAGTGACTCTCAAATATTCAGATGATATCAAGGTCTCTGTGAGCGTTGTGGTTGTGGCTGAAAGTGATGACATACCGGTTGAAGCTGAAGCCAGTGAAGAAAAAGAATAGCTTTTAGACCCTTGATAATATCGTCAAGTGTTTTGACGACCCTATCGGATCATGAGACCGACAGTCTTAGTGTTTGACTGTCGGTCTTTTCATGTGTAAAATGCGTGTTTGCTCGGTGGTATCCGTATTTTCTACGGTGGCCGAGGGAAAACTTGGTGGAGAAATCCAGAACTTGGGGCGATCCAGACCCACCAATGCAGATTTAGGAATGCATGCTCACGAAGGAACGAGCCAGATATGCTCAAAGGCAACCAAAGTGGTGGCTCTGACAACCCAGGGCGACCGTCAAAAAAACAGTCCCAGCAGGGTGCTTCAGGTGGTTTGGGTGAAATTCGCCACATGCCTGAGTCATTGGCTGCTGAGGCCGCAGTGATTGGGTCATTAATCATTGATCCTGCTTGCATTGGTGAAGTGGTTGAGCGTCTCACCCGAGATTCCTTTTATCGAGTGGAACATCAGATCATATATGATGTGCTGTTGGATCTGTACCAAAACCATCGTAGTGAGGTGATTGATGGTGTGGTCTTGCGTGATGAACTTGAAAAACGCAAGCAAATTGAGGCCATTGGCGGGGTCGAATATCTTGGGCGTCTGGTGGAATCAGTTCCCTCGTCAGCTAATGTGATTTATTACGCCAACATTGTCTCAGACAAAGCCATTCTTAGAGACTTGATTGATGCCTCCTCTAATATGCTGAACAATGCCTATGATCAAGGTATGGAAGTGTCTCAGATTCTGGATGAAGCGGAACGTCGGGTCTTTGCTGTGACCGAGAAGAAGGTTAGCAACGCAGCCAGTCCGCTGAAAGACCTGGTCACCGACGTGTATGAGATGATTGAGAAACGATCCGGCTCGCATATCACGGGGGTGCCCACCGGTTATTTCGAATTGGATGACATGACTTGCGGTTTTCAGCCAGGTGAAATGATTATTATCGCAGGCCGTCCCAGTATGGGAAAGACCACGTTTGTGCTGAATATTGCTGAACATCTTGGGATCAATGAAAAAATTCCCACGGCCATCTTTTCCATGGAAATGGGTAAGGAACTTCTGGCTGAGCGGTTTCTATGCAGTTGCGGGGCGGTGGATTCCCAGATGGTGCGAAAGGGTATGCTCAATACAGAGCATTATCAGCGTCTGGTTGAAGCCTGTGGGGTGTTGTCTGAGTCGCCCATTTTTATTGATGATACGTCAGCGTTGAGCCCCTTGGAATTACGTGCCAAAGGCAGACGCCTGAAAAACCAGTATGATATTAAGTGTATCATGGTCGATTACCTGCAACTGATGCATTTGGGATCAGGGCGTGTAGAGTCGCGGCAGCAGGAGATTGGCACCATTTCCCGTTACCTCAAGGCCCTGGCCAGAGAGCTGAGTGTGCCCGTTGTGGTGCTCAGTCAGCTTAACCGTGGTGTGGAAGGCCGCGAAGGGCATAAGCCTCGCATGAGTGACCTGCGTGAAAGTGGTAGTATTGAGCAAGATGCAGACGTGATTATTCTGTTACACAGGGAAGACTACTATGAGCGGGGTAACCTGGAGTACGAAAAGACCAACATGTCTGAAATCATTGTGGCCAAGCAGCGTAATGGACCGACCGGGACGGTGAAGCTAACCTTTAGTGAAGAGCGTACCCGCTTCGAGAATTTGGCTCATATCTCTGAAGAGTCTGTGCCCTTTTAAGAAAAGACAAAGTGACTTTGCCTGAAGATACCATGAGCATTCATAGACTCCAGACCACACATCAGGATTGCGATGTGCGGGTTTGTTGTAACAAGGAGGTTATCTGAATGATGCCAAATTTTTGTACGCCGTCGTTGAACGCCAAAAGGATTGGCTTTTACGCGACCATGAGATGTGTGCTATTGCTCTTGTGTATGGTTTTCTTGAGCCAGCATGCGGCAAAGGCACAGAACACGGTGGCAGAACCAGGAGATTCTCCTCGTACTGATATTGTACGTTCCATGGAATTTGAAGGCAATACTCAGTACAAGGACAAAATCCTGGCTCAGCGTATTGGCATTGAGCTGGGGGATCAAATTGACACATTCATGGTCGAGGGCGCTCGTCGCACCATCATTGATCTGTATAAGAAGAAAGGCTATGTCTTTGTTGAGGTTTCAGCGGATCGTGACATGGTTGAAAAGGGCCAACTGTTTTTCACGATTATTGAAGGCGCAAGGGTTCGCGTTAAGGCCGTGCGTATTCTCGGCGCAAAAGCCATTTCCAGTCGGGATATTAAGAAAGTCATCAAGACCAAGACACGGCGTATGTTTGCGTTGGCGGCGTACTACTCTGAGGAGACTGTGACCGAAGATACAGAGAAACTTAGGGAATTCTATTATGACCGAGGTTATTTGGGATACGGTGTTGAGACATCCACAGAATTTGTAGCGAACAACACGGCTGCGGTGGTGACTTTTATCATTGACGAAGGACAACCCTATCGTATTAGTGAGATTGAGTTTCTAGGCAACAACTTTCTTGAACAAACGGTTCTTGAAGAAGATTTGACCCTGCGCAAGGGCGATGTCTATAGAAAATCCAGAGCCATTGTGGACAAGCGTGCCATCAAAGAGATGTATCTGGAAAAAGGATTTGTGGATATTCAGATCTATCAGGAGCCCAAATTTACAGAAAGTCTGGATGATCATACCGTGGTCTTGTCTTACGAGATCCAGGAGGGACGTCAATTCCGAATTGGCCGCATAGATATTACGGGCAACCTGGGTGTGAAGGACAAGGTGGCTCGCAATGTCTTGAACGAATACGATGTGACCCCTGGCAGACTGTACAATGCCAAGATCGCGCCAAACGAAGGCCAGAAAAGCCTGATGGAAAAATATGTTCAACGCAGTACCCTGGCCGAAGAGGTGATTATTCAGCCTGTGAATTCTGTCAGTGGTGATCCTGACGTCAAGGACATGCGTGTGGACATCAAAGAGGGTATGACTGGTATGATTATGCCAGGTGTGGGCATCAGTAGTGACAGTGGTGTCATGGGGCAGTTGATTTACCAACAGCAAAACTTCGACATTACAGACTGGCCTGAGTCCTGGAAAGAGTTCCTGACAATGAAGGCCTTTCGAGGTGGCGGGCAAAACATGCGCATTGCCCTTGAACCCGGGACCATCGTGAGCCGGTACACCTTGACCTTCAGCAATCCCTATTGGCATGACAAGCCTATTGGATACGACTTTTCCTTGATGAGCTATTCCCGCTGGTTGGAAAGCTACGATGAAAGACGTGCCAATGCAACCGTTGGATTTGAACACCGTAAATGGGGCAAGTGGCGCAAAAGCATTACACTGCGGACTGAGAATGTGTTGGTGGAAGACCTGGAGTACGATGCACCCCAAGCGATCCGAGATGTGGAGGGTGACAACATGCTGTTTGGCGTTCGTGTGGGGACGGGTCAGACCAAAGTTGACGATATCTATCTGCCCAGCCAAGGGCATGTTTTTCGTGTGGGGTATGAGCAGGTCATGGGGGACTATACCTTTGGCATACTCAATAGTAGCTACGTGAAGTATTTCAGTCTGTATGAAGATATTCTTGAACGACACACGGTCTTGGCCACAAAAGTACAGGGGGCCACGATGCTGGGCAATGCGCCTTCTTTTGAAAAGTTCTACGCAGGTGGCCAGGGCACATATGCCATCCGAGGTTTTGACTATCGGGGTGTGAGTACGCGTGGGCTTCAGGTCTTCGATCGCGGTTTAGGTATCACAGCGACGCCCACATATGAAGATCCCATTGGCAGTGACTGGATTATGACGGCCAATGCGGAGGTGACCGTCCCGTTGATTGGTGAAAACTTTTCAGCGTTGACGTTTTTGGACAGTGCATTAATTGACACCGGAGGCATGCGTTATTCAACGGGTGTCGGAATTCAAATTCTAGTGCCTCAGTGGTTTGGCCCTGTGCCCATGCGTTTCGAGTATGGCATACCGCTTCGCAAGCATGATAAGGATGAGACTCGGGGCTTTAATTTTTCCATGGGAAGATTGTTTTAGAACGGATACGAGAAAGGAACCTTCATGAAATCCAAGACAACAATGACGTTAGTATTGGCCGCTGTGTTACTGGTTTTGACGTTTAATCTGGGGAGTCGCGCTCAACAGGCTGTTCCCACTGATCCTCTGCAACGGGTGGGCGTCGTCAGTGTCATGGCCGTGATTCAGCAGTGTCAGACGAATGCGAATCATGTGGCTGCATTGAATGCAGAGCAGGATAAGATTATCCGCGAACAAACCAAGCAGGAACAAGAAGTCAAAGCGGAAGCACAAATACTCAATACGCTCTTGCAAGGCACGGATGACTACAACACTCAGTTGCAGCTCGTCATCAGTAAGCAAGCAGCCCTTCAGGGTAAATCAGAGTATTATAAGCAGTATTTGGGTGCCAAGGACATGAAGTGGAAAAATGATCTCTACAAGAATATCCTGGCTGCTGTGACCAAAGTGTGTGAGGCCAAAGGCTTGACCCTGGTCTTTGAACGGACAGATCCAATTTTTCCCATTAAGGCAGAGGGATTTGCTGTGACAGTGAGTACGCACAAGCTTGTCTACAGCAAGGGGTGTGTGGACATTACAGCCGACGTCATTGCAGAAATTGATCAATAAACTTCTATGAAACTGACAATAAAAGACCTAGCAGACAAAATAAGTGCTCAGTTAGTATGGGAAAATGTGGACGAATCTCAGACTATTTGTGCTGTGGCAGCCATTGATTTGGCGGGCCCTGAAGACGTGAGTTTTGTCACGGATGTTCGACATCTGGCTGGCGCTTCCAAGTGCCAGGCCGGTGCAGTGCTTGTGGCAAAGGCACATGATGAATTGTCGTGCGCGCAGCTGGTGGTTGAATGTGTCGATCGTGCTTTGATCGCGTGTCTAACCCTTCTGGCCCCACCCATTAAACCGGATTCGAAGGGGATTCATGCCTCCGCCATAGTGGCGGAATCCGTCCAGATAGGTCAGGATGTGAGCATTGGCCCAGGTGTGATCATTGAAGACGATGCTGTGATTGGCGATCACGTGACGCTGAAAGCGGGGACCAAAATCGGTCAGGGCGTTAAAATTGGCGATCACACGCGTCTGGACTGGAATGTGGTGGTTTATCATGGGTGCCAGGTGGGTGCCAATGTGATTATTCAGTCCAATAGTACCATTGGTGCTGTGGGATTTGGCTATGCCCACTATGGCGGTGTACATACGTTGGTGCCCCACAATGGCGCGGTGATTCTTGAAGATTTTGTGGAAATTGGGGCCAATTGTTGTATTGATAGGGCCAAATTTGCCAATACCATTGTAGGGGCCGGTACGAAAATGGACAATCTTGTTCAAATCGGTCATAATGTAGTGATTGGAAAATGCTGTTTATTCGCCGCCCAGGTTGGTGTGGCTGGTAGTACCACCTTGGGTGATGGTGTGGTTCTGGCCGGTCAAGTGGGTATGGCAGATAATCTCACAATAGGTGATGGCGTCAAGGTGGCGGCTCAGTCTGGCGTGATGAGTAATGTGCCTGCAGGCCAGACTGTTGTCTGGTCTCCTGCATTAGAGCAAAGCCAGGCCATGCGCGTGGTGGGCGAAGTCTTGAGACTGCCTAAAACAGCCAAACGTGTTAGACAGATGTGCAAGAGGTTGGATAAGCTTGAAGCTTCAGAAAACGATAAAGGGTGAAGGCCAGGTTTCTGGTAAAGGACTTTTTGGAGGACAGGACGTCCAGGTTGTATTCAAACCAGCACCTGAAGACACAGGCGTGGTATTTGTTCGCGCTGACTTAAGCCAGCCTGTGCGCATCAAAGCGACTGTGCCCAGTATTACCGGGCAAGATCGAAAAACTACGCTTGGCCATGGCCAAGTCGAGATTAATACGGTTGAACATTGCTTGGCAGCGGTGTCAGCATTGGAAATCGACAATATTATCATTGAAGTGACAGGCCCCGAAATGCCTGCTTCCGACGCAAGTGCTGCCGAATATTTTGCATTGCTCAAGCAGATTGGCCTGATTGAGCTTGCACCTCCGATTCGGTCTTTTGTCATCACCGAACCCATTTCTGTCGTTCAGGGGGATGCCTCCATCTATGCGTTGCCAGGGGCCAGGGATAAGTTAGAAATTTCCTATGACCTTGATTATCCCCAGGAACCTGCCATTGGACGCCAGATTTATGGCTGTGAGTTAACGCCGGAAACCTTTGAAGAGAATCTGGCGGCTGCTCGTACGTTCCTCATGGAATCTGAAGCCAAGGCTCTGCAATCTCAAGGTATAGGTACCCACATTGGGGCTCGTGATTTGCTTGTGATCAACGAGGATGGCCCCATCAACAATCAGTATCGATTCCCCAATGAACCAGTCAGGCACAAAATGGTCGATCTAATTGGGGATCTGTCTCTCGCAGGACGGCGTATTTACGGTCGCATGGTGGCTCGAAAAAGTGGCCATGCGCTCAATCAAGCCATGGCCAAGAAGATTTTTGATGCGGCCCTACGTTTGGACCGTATTGATCAATTTGGCACAGATGCCATTCTCGATATTCGACGTATTCAGAAGATCCTACCACATCGATATCCCTTTCTGTTGGTTGACAAGATCACACAGATCGATGGTGATACTCGCATTGTGGGCATCAAAAATGTGACCTTTAATGAGTTGTTTTTTCAAGGTCATTTTCCGGGCACACCCATTATGCCAGGGGTTCTGATTGTGGAGGCCATGGCACAGGTGTCAGGTCTTTTATTTGCTCAGCGGTTGGAACACACCGGTAAGCTGGCTGTGCTTTTGAGCATGGATGGTGTGAAATTGCGAAAGGCCGTGGTGCCTGGTGATCAACTGGTGTTGAGTTCTGAGACAATTCGACTGCGACGACGAACAGCGCACTGTAAATGTATGGCCCATGTCGACGGGGTCATAGCGGCTGAGGCTGAGATTAAGTTTATGCTGATTGATGATGAGAAGGTTTGAAACGAGGTCGTGTCCTCGCTTTGATTTGTGGCGTTATTCGTCGAATAGACGATGATTGAATGTGGTTAAGGATAGAGTAAAGAAAATATGGCAAACATTCATGCTACTGCTGTGGTTGACCCCGATGTTCAACTGGCTGACGACGTGACTATTGGCCCCTATTGCGTAGTAGAAAAAGGTGTGTCTATTGATTCGGGTACGGTTTTGGCCAATCATGTAGTCATTGGTCAAAACACTGTTATAGGAAAGAATAATCAGTTTTATTCGCATACGGCGATTGGTTTGCTGCCTCAGGTTCTTGGGTGGGGCATTGACAAAGAAACAGGTGGGCTAGTGATTGGTGATGGCAATGCCTTCCGTGAGCAGTCCTCAGTGCATCGCAGCATGTATCCCGAGTGCGTCACTCGTATTGGAAACAACGGTCTGTTTATGGTCAGTGTGCATATTGGCCATGATTGTGTGGTGGGAGACCAGGTCGTCCTTACCAATCTGGTGGCGCTGGGTGGCCACTGTGACATTCAAGAGGGTGTCTGGATCAGCGGCCTTGTGGGTGTGCATCAGTTTGTGACAATAGGACAGTGGAGTTATGTGGCAGGGCATTCAAGTGTGGCTCGTGATGTCCCTCCCTTTGTGATGCTGTGTGGCAGTTATCCCACCCGTATCCGGAGTATTAATGCGAAAGGTTTGAGACGCGGCGGTTTCACCGAAGAGCAACAAGAGGCCATCCAAAAAGCCTATAACAGACTCTATGGTAAGAAGCACGCTGGTTCACTGTTGGCCTGTGCCAAAGCGATGGCACAGGAGGATGGATTGAATGATGTGGTTCGATTCATGGTTGACTCGATTGAAAAAAGCAGTCAGCAACGTCATGGACGATACTTAGAATTGTCCAGAAGGTAATCGAACCCAATATAATCTGATAAAACGAACCGAAGGGTTCTGAGGGGTACTTATGTCTACGATTCGCACCGCCGTGGTTGGCGCAGGAAAAATGGGTAGTATCCATGCCAAGGTGTACAGCCAAATGGCTGACTGTCAGTTGATTGGTGTGGTAGACGTGGACGGAAAGCGTGCCAACAAGATTGCTGAAAAGCATGGCTGTGGCGTGTTTACCGAGTGTGAGCAGATTTTGGACAAGGTGGATGCTGTGACGATTGCCACACCCACCACAACGCATCTTCAATTGGCTAAAATATTTCTGAAACATCGTATTCCGGTACTGATCGAAAAGCCATTGGCCGCCAGTGTTCGTGAAGGTCGCAAGATTGTGTCTCTGGCCAAGAAGTATGACACGGTCGTCGCGGTTGGGCATTCTGAGCGATGTAATCCAGTGGCTCAGGCCATCAAACGTCTGGATATTGAGCCCAAGTTTATTGAGGCACAGCGTGTGAGCCCCTATCCCTTCAGGTCCACTGACGTGGGCGTAGTCTTGGATGTCATGATTCATGACATTGACATCATTCTGTCTTTGGCAGCCAGCAAGATCAAAAAAATCGACGCCGTGGGTGTGGGGGTCATCGAAGGTGGGGAAGATATCTGTAATGCGCGCATTGCTTTTGAAAATGGCTGTATTGCAAGTTTGACAGGATCACGCCTGGCATTACGCACTGAACGACGACTTCGCGTATTTTCAAGGCAGGCCTTTCTAAGTGTAGACTACTTTAAAAAGACTGGGATTATTATCAAGGCTGATCCCAATACGGATGTTGTCAAATGGATCAAAGAACGCAGAATGGCCGATGATTTTGACTTGACCAAGGTCAACTGGCCCGATCTTCTGCATGTGGAACAGTTGGAGATCGATGACAAAGAGCCTGTTCGACTCCAACAGGAGGCATTCCTCAAAGCGGTTAAGGATCGAGCTTTCACACCAGAGGTCAGTGCTGAAGAGGGCTTGGCCGCCTTAAAATGTGCCCAGAAAATAGTGGAGCGCTTGAATAAACATAAATGGGATAAATAGATTATCAGTTTTCAGTGTTAAGTTTTCAGTTATTCGTTCTTCGTTATTCGTTGTTAGTAAACTGTACACAGAAGCACTGTGCAGTAGGGCAGTCAGAATTTGAAAGCATCGCCGCCCCGAATGGCATCATTCGAGGGCGGCATTTTTTGTTTGCTGGGTAGGGGCGATTCCCTGTGGTCGCCCGCGTCTTCAAAAGTGACAGTCCCTGCAGTCCATTCGTTCGACGGCAATACCCTGCGAGTGAAACTTCCAGCTGAGCACCCCTGTCTTCGAGCCTCCTTGCCACTACTTAACACTTAACACTTAACACTTAACACTTCAGCGAAGCGTCTCAGGGAGGCTTGCCGAACGTGAAGCGTCACGGTCGAACGAGGCGGTAGTACCTTTCGTATGGATTGGCTGGTATCGAAAGCCCGGTGATTCGAGCGTCTTCTCTATACCGGAAGCAGCTTCGAACCCTTCTGCCTTTGCGTACGATTCTAATCGACTGCTATTAGCCGGGACAGTCACGCGTTTCGCTTAGCACATACCGACTCCGCAAGTATCAACAGCATATGATGTCGAGCAAAACGATGAAGCGTTAATCAACAGACCGCTTCACTAAAATGACAGTCCCTCCAGCCCATTCGTTCGACGCCAAAACCCTGCGAGGGAAACT
>CAZBTJ010000147.1:0-13708 GCA_964494325.1 uncultured Pirellulales bacterium | reverse complement strand
GAGAATTCAATCCATGGGCCAACCCTACTTCGATTTCGGTGAGCTGTCAAGTATATTGGCAGATAATACCTACCGACCGACGTTAGTGTTTGAATCTGTCAAACCTACTGGGGAGCAAGTAGAATCCGTTTGTACTACTGTCCTAGCCGCCAGATTCATGGTATAGTAAGCCAAATGCACATAGGCAAAGTTCGCAATTATTGATTTGGAGGTTTTTGGCCATGAAGAGGGTCGTTTATAGTCTTGTCATTCTGTCATGCCTCCTCCATTCATGCACTGCCACGCCCTTGAACACCTCTGCCTACCCAGGAACCTATCCAGGCACGGCCCAGGCCAGCGTTCAAGGCAAGAACTTTACCTTGATGAATGCGGTGATCAAAGCACAGTGGCGTCTACATCAGGGGAAACTCGAGTTTGACTCAATTGTTGACCGAGTCGCAGGCACCACAATCACCGGCAAGAAAGAACTCTTTAAGATTGTTCTTCGTGACAACCGTATTATTCAACCGAGTGGTATGAGAATCACTGCCGAGCCGAGTATTCACAGACTGGCCCCTCAGCCAACGTCGAGAGTAAACGCAAAACGTAACGCTGGCCAGGCCATCAAAGTAGAAATGAGCCATGCCGCTACCGGCTTGACCCTCCAATGGCAAGCCATTTTGCGAGATGGGGCCAATGCAGTGCGTGTTGAGGTGAATCTCCTAGCTTCAAACTCAGACATTCCTCTGGCAAACATCTGCCTGGCTGAATTGTGGGTATCCGGGGCCGCCCTGGCCGGGAAAGTCAAGGGGTCACCCATCACCACCGAGACCCTGTTTTTTGGCTTTGAACATCCTCTGGCAGAAAACAACATCACAGAGGGCACGCTCCTCTGTCGGTATCCATGCCGCATGACACTTTTACCGAATCAACCCAAAACCTTCTCCGCGGTCTTTGGCACAGTGCCTTCCGGCCAGATGCGTCGTGGATTCCTCTATTATCTCGAACGGGAACGGGCCCATCCCTACCGTCCCTTCCTGCATTACAACAGCTGGTACCACTTGAATATTGGCCGGCCCAATGCGCACATGACCGAGCAGGAACTTCTGGAGGCCGTTAATGCTGTAGGCTCTGAACTTGTCGCCAAACGAGGGGTTAAACTGGATTCATTCGTACCGGACGACGGGTGGGATGACTTTAACACATTATGGGGATTCCATAGTGACTTTCCGCAGGGATTCAACCAGGTAGCCCAGCAGGCAAAACAGTATAATGCCGGTCTTGGCGTATGGATGTCACCCTGGGGTGGGTATGGGGGGCCAAAAGAGGCACGCATTAAATTTGGCAAGCAGCAGGGATTTGAAACCAATAACAACGGCTTTTCCATGGCTGGCCCCAGGTACTTTGCTCGCTTTCGAAAGACATGCCTGACCATGATCCAAGACTATGGCCTCAACTACTTCAAATTTGACGGCATGGGAGGTGGCAACTTTGCCTCCGGCGCGTCCGACAACCTGAGTGATGACCTTGAAGCCATCTTTCACCTGACTGAGATTCTGCGTCAAGCACAACCGGATCTTTTTATCAATGCCACAGTCGGCACCTGGCCCTCACCCTTCTGGACCCGGTATGCGGACTCCATCTGGCGTCAGGGTGGCGACACGGGGTTTGCCGGTGTTGGCAACCCTCGGGAACAATGGATCACGTATCGTGACAAGTATGCCTATGAACGCATTGTTAAACGCGGGCCTCTCTACCCCCTCAATTCGTTGATGTTTCACGGCTTGACCATTGGGGAACGGGCCAATCCTGCGAAGATGCCCTTGAACGAAGACTCTGTGCGACACGAAATTCGCGGGATGTTTGGGTGCGGCACAGGCCTACAGGAACTCTACATCTCACCCCACCTGTTAACCTCCCACATGTGGGACGACCTGGCTGACGCAGCCAAGTGGTCGAGACGCAACACGGACGTGCTTGTGGACACCCACTGGATCGGGGGTGATCCCAATGAACTGGAAGTCTACGGTTGGGCTGCATGGTGTCAGCGTCAAGGGGCCATTACCCTGCGAAACCCTGATGACAAACCACAATACTATACGCTGCAAGTGGATCAGGCCTTCGAGCTGCCGACCGGCGCAGCCACCGGCTATACATTGAAAAGCCCCTTTGATGATCAACGCATCCAACGAGGCCAAGCGAGTGTAGAACACCCCCTTAAACTCAAACTGGAACCCTTTGAGGTCCTGGTGTTTAACGCAATCCCCGTCGACAACAACTCTCAAAAGTAACAAAACTATAGAAGGAAAGACACACATGAAAAAACTACTATTAGTAACAGGACTTTTGCAAAAAGCCCTGTGGTGTACAGTTTTTGGTTTTCAGTTTTTAGCAAAACGCGTTTTCCCTGCTGTAAACTGCCTACTGAAAACTGAAAGCTTGAAGTTTGCAAAACTTCTATTAATAGGCCTGGTACTATTCCACGCCGGTTCGCTGATCGCACAAGACATGGACATTGTGCCCAAACCAACGACCCTGAAGCGACAAGAGGGTGTTTTCAGACTGAACCATGACACCAGGATCATCTGTACGAGCGAGAGCAAAGAAGAAGCCTTGTCACTCAAACAGTATCTGGAACCGGCCACCGGGTTCAAGATGCCACTTTCCAGGGGGAGTCGTTCGCTGGCAAACTCAATACTGTTGCACCTGGATCCTGAGCTGAAGACCGGGACCGACGAGGGGTACGATTTGAAAGTATCGACGGACAGGGTCATCATCCGTGCTGCAAAGACGGCAGGCCTTTTCTACGGGATTCAAACGCTGCGTCAATTGCTGCCGGTTGATGTATATGCTCAGCATGTGACGCAACAGACATGGTCCATTCCCTGCGTTGTCATCGAAGACGAACCGTCCTATCCCTGGCGAGCCATGATGCTGGATGTGTCACGCTATTTCTTTGACAAGACATACGTAAAACGCTATCTGGACATTATGGCTGCGCATAAGCTGAATGTATTGCATCTACACCTCGTGGATGATCCCGGCTGGCGAGTTCAAATTAACAAGTATCCCAAACTGACCGAGATCGGCGGATTTCGAGGCAAAGGGGTAAACCGGTATGGCGGCTATTACACCCAGGATGATATTCGGGAGTTTGTTGCGTATGCAGCCAAACTGCACATCGACATTGTCCCGGAGATTGAACTGCCTGCTCACATTCAATCGGCCCTGGCCGCCTATCCGTGGCTGGGATGTACGGATAAGATCCTGGAAACACCGACCGAGTGTTTCATCTCCCGAGAGCTGCTCTGTGCCGGCAAGGACAGTACGTATCAATTTCTGGAAGATGTGATGACGGAAGTCGTTGAGCTATTCCCCTTCAAGTATATTCACATTGGAGGTGACGAAGCCAGGTATGACCGCTGGAAAACCTGCGAACACTGCAATAAGGTTTTCAAAGCAAAAGGGATGAAAGAGTATAATGAACTGCAAGGTTATATGACACGCAGGATTGAGGCCTTTTTATTGACGAAAAATCGCAGCATCTTGGGATGGGATGAAATCACCCACATGGGCCTGTCACCCAACGCAGCCGTGATGACCTGGCATCGTCCAGAAACAGCCGTGGCTGCAGCGAAGGCGGGCAATAGCGTGGTGATGGCCTTAACAGGCCACGCCTATTTTGACACACCCGAAAGTAAACTACCGGGAGAACCGCCCGCAGCCACCTGGTTAGCACCCATCAGCTTAGAAAAAGCCTATGACTGGGAACCGGCCCCTGCCGCGTTAACCGGAGAGGCACGCAAACACATCCTGGGCGCCCACGGCTGTATGTGGACAGACCGCTTCATGCACAATCCCATACTCCAGGATTTCCCGGCGCTCAACGAAGCACGCTCATACGAATATGTCGAATATCTGTCTCTGCCGCGCATGGCAGCCCTGGCAGAAGTGACATGGACTCCGCAGGAACAGAGATCCTGGGGAAGCTTTGAGGCACGGATGAAGCAACAGTACCGCCGCTACTCTTATAATGGATACAATTACAGAGTGCCCCTGCCCAAGGTGAACAAACCTGTCAAAACAAGCAGTGGATTCAGAATTACTGCGGAATGCCCAGTCAACAACGCCAAGATCTGTTACACCACAGACGGCACCTATCCAAACGCCTATGACGAGGTGTACGAAAAACCCATCCTGGTCAACGATCCTTCGGAGTTTCGTGCGGTAACCGTGGTGAACCAGCGTCATGTCAGTCTGGCCTTTGCTTTCCCGCAGGATGACGGCAAAAAAATGGGAGACACAGGCAATGACTCCAACGGCCTGGTGCTTTTAAAGAACAAGTAGTTGTCGTATGATCCTAATAACCATTCAAATATCCAGGTTTTGTGCTAGGTTCAGAATATGAAGAACAAAAATTTTAGAGGATCAGTTGTATTGGTGGCGTTTTTTTGCATGGTGATGGCTGCAAGTGCCGTCGTTCCCTATCTCTCACCGGAACAGTTTAATGCGGACTCTGCCATGGAAATGGCTGCGTCCCCTGAGCAGACGGCCAAGCTTCTGGAGCAGCATCCCCATGCGGACGTTCTCCTGTTTCCCGAGGACAGGAGGCTGCCCATTCGAATCAGCCACGCCCTGCCCCAACCGTGGATCGACCGAGGGTCGACAGGTCAGTTTCAGGGCAAGGCACAACCCGGAGAGTTCTATTGCTTTCAGATCGGGCTTTTTGCCGCCCGAAAATTGGTCTCAGATGTGCGGATTGAGTATACGGATTTGCACGGCCCTTCCGCCCGAACCATCCCAACTAAAAGCTTCCGCTGTTTTAACCTGGGTGGCACAGACTGGCTGGGGCGTGCGTTCACCAAAGTTGTTACCGTACCGCAAGGCAAGGTACAGGCCCTGTGGTTCGGCGTACAGATCCCCAAGGATACATTGCCCGGCCTTTATCATGGGACTGTGGTTATTAAACCGGAACCCTCGTTGGCCTGGGCACAGGTTGACCTGGAACTGTCTGTATCCGGAGAAATCCTGACCGATCATGGTGATGGCGACCTGTGGCGTCACGCGCGTTTGCGATGGCTTGATTCAACGCTGGGTCTGGATACACAGGTCACTGAACCCTACCGACCTCTTCACGTCTCAGAGAATTCCGTCGCATGCCTGGGTCGCAAACTCGTGTTTAACCACACAAGTTTGCCCAAGCAGCTGATCAGTCAATTTTCCCACATGGGCAATCTGGGATCAGTGGGAACGGACATCCTCTCAGATCCTGTCCAGCTCAAAATTGAAACGGACCAGGGCACTGTAGACTGGCAAAGCCACGTCCCTTATTTCAAACGCCAGGAACCCGGAGAGGTTCAATGGCAGTCGCAGAGTCTCAGTCCTGAGTTCCAACTCACGGTTCAGGCTCACATGGAATATGACGGGCACGTCTCATACCAGATGACCGTGCTGGCCCGTAAAACCATCTCAGTTCAGGACATTCGCCTGGAGATTCCCCTTCAGAAGAAGGTGGCCAAATACATGATGGGCATGGGCCACAAAGGGGGTACACGCCCCGCTGAATTCCACTGGAAATGGGATGCCAGCAAACATCAGGACAGTCTGTGGATTGGCGATGTAAATGCTGGCTTGCAGTGTAAGCTCAAGGGGCCGAATTATTCACGTCCACTGGTCAACATCTACTATGGCAACAAGCCCCTCAATCTGCCGGATGCCTGGGTCAACTCAGGAAAAGGCGGCTGTACAGTCTCTCAGGTCAATGAAAAGACCGTTCTGCTGAAATGCTACAGTGGTGCCCGAACCCTTAAAGCCGGGCAAACACTTCACTTTAACTTCGACCTCTTACTCACGCCGGTTAAGCCCATTGATACCAAAGCCCATTGGCGTGACAGATACTATCACAATGGGGATGGGGCTTCTTTACCGACATGGCTCAACGCCGCCCAAGAAGGTGGGGCCAACATCATTAATATTCATCATGGCAATGATTTGAACCCCTTTATCAACTATCCCTTCCACCCACAAACGGTCCAGGATCTGACCACGTATATTAAATCGATTCATGAGGCTGGCCTCTTGGGCAAGGTCTATTATACCGTGCGTGAATTGACCAACCACATCACTGAGCTGTGGGCGTTGCGCAGTCTGGGCGATGAGGTATTCATCGCTGGCGCAGGCAATGACGCCCGCACCATAATCAATCCCAAAGGGGCCGATCCCTGGCTACAAAAACACTTTCGTACAAAGTATGTCCCAGCCTGGCGTCACGTCTTCAACAGTGGAAAATACAAGGGCCATGTGGATGCTTCGATCGTGACCAACGGCATGTCACGCTGGCACAACTACTATGTGGAAGGTCTGCAATGGCTATTGAAAAATGTGGCCATTGACGGCATCTACATCGATGACGTAGCCTATGACCGCAAGGTCATGCAGAGAGTGCGTAAGGTATTTGATCGGAATCGTCCCGGGTGCCTGATCGATGTGCATTCCTGGAATCACTTTAACGCACGTGCAGGCTTTGCCAGTTGTGCCAATCTCTATATGGAGCACTTCCCCTACATCGATAGCATCTGGTTTGGCGAGGGCTTTAATTACGATGAATCTCCAGACTACTGGCTGGTGGAGATTTCCGGGATGCCTTTCGGGCTCATGGGACAAATGCTTCAGGGAGGTGGCAATCCCTGGCGGGGCATGCTCTACGGCATAAGCACACGCCTGCCCTGGTCGGGCAATCCTGCCGCCATCTGGCGATTTTGGGATCAGTATGCGATTCAGGACACACAGATGATCGGGTATTGGACGCCAAACTGTCCTGTCAGCACGGACCAGGAAAACGTACTTGCCACGGTCTACCAGGGAGAAGATCAAGCCATCATTTCAATAGCCAGCTGGGCAGACAAACCCGTTGAATGCCGCTTATCCATTGATTGGGATCAACTGGGACTGGATCGTGACAAGGCCTCTTTCTACGCCCCACCCATTGAGGACTTTCAGTCGGCCAAAATCTGGGACATAGAGGAAACAATCCCCGTAAAGCCAGGACGCGGGTGGCTGCTGGTCGTCGATACAGAGACCCGGTCTTTGCCGGAGGCCAAATCTGGCACAACCACGCCCAGAGAACAGGGTGTTGAATTGCGCCTGGAAGGGGCTGTAAGCATCGTTGTCATTGCGAACAAAGTGAAGCAATCTTCAATTATTCCAAAACCATTCGCAATGGATTAAGCACAAATCGGTATTTCAAGGCTGTTGAGTTTATGATACATTGATAAACAAAGGATTCAAACATGGCAAAGATAACACGACGTACTTTTTTGGCCTCTTCAACAACACTGGCCCTTCCCACCATCATTCCATCGCATGTATTGGGGGCCAATGGTGCGACACCCCCGAGTAATCAGATCACCGTGGGGCAAATAGGCTTTGGATGGATCGGCGGGAGTCATCTAAACACGCTGCTCGGACGCAAAGATGCCCGGTATGTGGGGGCCTGTGATGTGAATGGAGACAGACGCAAGGCCGTTTGTGATCGTATTAACACCCAATATGCCTCAGATGCCAACAAGGCAAGTTACAAGGCCTGTACAGCCTATAGCGATTTTCGCGAGATGCTGGCTCGAGATGATATGGATGCCGTGGTCATTGCCACGCCTGACCACTGGCACGGATTACTCTCGGTTCACGCGGCACGCGCAGGCAAGGACATCTACTGTGAGAAGCCCTTGACCCTGACCATCAGTGAAGCACGCACAGTGGTCAAGACTGTCCGACGTTACGACCGCGTGTTCCAGACGGGCAGCCAACAGCGTTCCAACGTATTTGGAAAGTTTCGCGACGCCTGCGAACGGGTTCGCAACGGACGTATTGGCAAGGTCGTCTCTATTGATGTCTCAACCGGCAATCCCCCCATCCCCTGCGATCTTCCTGCCGAAGCCAAGCCCGACAATTTTGACTGGGACATGTGGGTAGGCCCCACCGCATGGCGACCCTACCACTCCAAGCTGGCCGACAAGAACTGGCGTCCCTACCGGGAATATTGCGGCGGCGGATTTGCCGACATGGGTGCCCATCATTTTGACATTGCCCAATGGGCATTGGGTATGGATGAAACAGGCCCCATCGAAGTGATGCCTCCAGATGAGGAGAGAGAACGGGTCTCCTTCAAGTATGCCAATGGCGTGATCATGAACCACGTGGGTGGCAACTGTCTGGGATTGACCTTCCACGGCACCGACGGGGAGCTCTATGTCGGCAGAGATGGTTTCTGGTCCAAGCCGGAATCGATTGCAAAGATGCCTCTGACGCCCCAAGAAAAGCACTTATACAAAAGTAACGATCACCACGGCAACTGGCTGGATTGCATCAGAACACGCAGTCGATGTGTGGCTGATGTTGAGATCGGGGCACGTTCAGCCACCATTTGCCATTTGGGCAATATTGCCTATCAACTCAGGCAAAAACTGGCGTGGGACCCCGTGACTGAACGATTCACCAACAACGACCAGGCTAACCGACTACTGTCCCGGCCCATGCGAAGTCCCTGGTCCCTCTAGAAAAACAACAGCACAGAAACACAAAGGCCTGAGTAAAATCGCACATCTCGTGCAAAACACAGTAAATGCAGGCACATTACACTGGCATATAAACCGTGTAATGTGCCTTTTTTCTTTGATACTACAAACACGTGTTACTCGTAAACGGAGACTTTGTGCACGTATCAAGAGAGATCGAAACCACAACCAGGCAAAAAATGGGCCATTTAAAGGCAGATCAAGATCTCCGGCAAGCGTCTAGGTATTGCAACTCAAATTTTGTTAAAAATCTGATTAGTCTGTCATTTTTGGGATCATTTGTCGCATGTACTTCCAGAGAAGGATACATCTTGGGCCAAAGTTGTAACATTGTTTACTTTTTTACGGTGAAGGAAGGTGTTTAATGAAATGTTTGATAGCTTCAAAGATAAACTGGTTATTAATTGGGATTGTGTGCATGAACGCACTGATGGGAACCTGTGTGCGGGCGAATGTGATCTATGGAACACCCACTCAAGTGGCTAACATGAACACAACCTCAAGCGAAGAGTCCCCGAGCATCTCAGCCAATGGTTTAGAATTGTATTTTTCCTCGGCCTATCCGCAAGGCGGCGATGGTTGTTATAACGACATTTGGATTGCCCCCCCGGACCACTGTGACTGATAAATGGGAAACGCCAACCAGAGTCCAACTTAATCATAGTGGCCCAAAAAGAAATCCGTGCATTTCGGCGGATGGATTGGAACTCTATTTTTGTGATGGCTGGCCCCCCTTGTTTGTTAGCCAGTGTAGTCCTGGTGAATATGGAAATGGTGACATATGGGTAACAAAAAGGGCTACAATTAAAGATCTCTGGGAAACTCCGGTAAATTTGGGACCGACTGTAAATTACAGCGGTCACGACGGAGGACCCTCCATTTCTTCAGATGGCCTGTCACTTTACTTCCACTCCGCTCGGTCTAACAGTACCGCTCTTTTCTTTTGGGATCTCTACGTCTCGGAACGACCCAGCAAGAATGATCCTTGGGGCAAACCTCATTATCTGGGAAACCTTATTAACTCAAGTGCATTTAATGGGAATCCAACAATCTCACCTGATAATCTATCCCTGTATTTCACACAGGCCATGACTGGGGGTAATCCTGAAATCTACGTGAGTCACAGATCAAGCGAAACTGTGGCATGGGGAGCACCCATTCTCTTTGAACCAACTATGTCGCCTGCAATGGGAGACTACCACTTGAGCTTTGCTTCTGGCCAGACAACTCTGTACTTCAGTCGTGGCAACAAATGGTCGGGTGGTACAGATCCTGCTGATTTGGAAGCCACTGCCTCCACCTACGATCTATGGCAAATCAAGGTCACCCCCATCGTCGATTTTAACGGTGATTTCACGGCGGACACATTGGATGTATACATCCTATTGGAAAACTGGGGCTCCACAGAAACTTCTTTGTGCGACATTGCCCCAATGCCCTTTGGTGATGGTGTGGTTGATGCCAAGGATTTGGTCAGCCTTGCAACTTATATGACTGATCCCATTAAATCTCAGGATGTGACCCTGGTACGCTACTGGCCTTTGGACGGGCAAAACCTGGATGTGGCCCAGGACATGACCGGTAATGGCAATGGCATTCTCAGCAGCTCTCCCACTTGGAAGCCTTCCGGTGGTATGGTGGAAGGGGCTCTGCAGTTTGGCGGCATATGCGACTATATGGCAGCCGATTTTGTGCTGAATCCCAAAGAGGACCCCTTTAGCTTCTGTGCCTGGATTAAGACCAGTGCCACTGATCAGGTGATTGTTTCGCAAGCGAATGCACTGTCTAATTGGCTGTCCTGTGACTCGGCTGGAAAGCTCATCACAGGATTATCCTATCCCCTCCCAGTGTTAAAATCTGACTCCATCATTTCAGATGATACCTGGCATCATGTAGCACTCACAAGCAGTAATTCAGGCAAATGCCTTTACGTCGATGGTGTCGAAGTGGCCAAGGATAATATGCCTCCAGTATTGCCCTCCACCGGAGCCTTGATGATTGGTGCTGATAAAGCACTGGATCCGGGTAGTTTCTTTTCCGGGTTGATAGATGATGTTCGAATTTACAAACGAGCCCTTGAACCCGAAGATATTGCAGATCTTTTACTCTGATCTGATTAAGTCACAGAGTAACCGAGCGGCTACAATGGTCGCCCTTTTTTTTGTTCAAGCTGCAGAATAAGATGTTCGCACTGGGCGGCATTCTTGGTGTGTTTGATCGCGGCTTCAAGCGGTTGAAATCTGTGCGGAGCGAGGTGAACCTACTCACCATAGGTCCGGCCTGGTTCATCACCCTGCCCGGCGAGGTCAACCCTGAGATTCTCAACGGCGGCATCGAAACGCCGGAGGGTCGTGATTTCACGATTCAGCACCTGGTAAACCGCACCTGGATATTCAACTCGAAGACTTCTAGCCATAACAAGGTAGTATAGCAAGTCCAATGGCGATGGCAAGGCTAAATGTTAACAATTACGGCATGACCCCTTTATTAAACTTGAAATCCCTTAGCACTTCGAGTTCAATACTCACAACTTGATTCTGTATTTGGAGATTGTCATGAAAAACTCAAAAATGATGGGTGTCGTGGGCATCGTTGTTGTTGCCGCCATTGGTGCTGCGATTTTCTTGAACAAAGGACCTGACGAACCAGAGGATCCTCGCAAGGCAATCTTTGATGGCACATCATTTACAGGCTGGACTGTATACATGTGCGAAGCAACCGTGGACAATGGTGAGATCCTGCTTCAGGAAGGCAATGGATTGGTCCAAACCGAACAGATGTATGGTGACTTCATCCTGGAATTTGACTGGAAGGCATTAAAGGACGATGCCTGGGACAGCGGTGTGTACTTCCGGTATGATTCAATAAAAGAAGGATATCCCTGGCCCAAGAAGTATCAGGTCAACCTCAAGAAGGGGCTTGAAGGCAATGTCGAAAAACTGGAAAACGCCACAAGCACTGGACTGTTCAAAGATGGCCAATGGAACCAATTCAAGCTGACCGTCCAGGGCACGAAAGCTTTGCTGGAAATCAATGGTCAACCCGCATGGCAAGCGGATGGACTGGAAGGACCTGAAAAGGGGTACATCGGACTCCAATCCGAGGTCCAAGGGGGTGGACAGAATCGTTTCCGAAATATCTACCTAACAGAGCTGGACAACATCAGTGAACCAGTAGAACCCTAGCCGCTGATTGAATATTTATTTGATGCAGTAAAGGTCTGTATCCGTCCTCAGGAACAAAGCATTGCCCGACACAGCCGGTGATGCCATACATCCAGAATCCAGCTGGTTTGTGGCCACAACAACAAAGGACCGCCCCGTTTTTAACACGGTCGTTTTCCCCGCCTGATCTATGCAATAGATATGTCCATTGGCATAGAGCAGAGAGGCACCATACTTCCCTTTTAATCGCTCTCTAAAGACTTCCTGCCCCGTAATAGCATCCAGACAAGTCAGCGTGCCATTGTCGGCCAGCGTGTACAACAGACCCTCAATCAAGAGGGGTGAAGGCGTACGTGGCATGCCTTTTCGAGTGCGCCAAACAATCGCCTCTTCTGACAGTTCCCCCTGACCATCCACACCCATCGCAAAAAGCTCGGCCTTGCCAAACCCTGTCAGGACATAGACCAAACCGTCACCAAACACCGGCGATGCCGAACTGGAGTAATCATCATGCGCCAACGTCCAAAGCAGTTGCCCAGTCACTGGATCATAACTGTAGACCGCCCTGGAACCGGCACTGATCATCTGAGACTTGCCGTTGACTGTCACAATGAGGGGGGTGGCAAAGGCCTTGCGAAAATCCCCTTCACGTGCGGGTTGCCCCGTCACATCGAGATCTTTGTAGTCCACAGTACGGTCTGTTTTCCAGACAGTCTTTCCCGTGTTTTTGTTCAGCGCAACCACGTACTGGCGATCCACACCGTCCATTGTCAAGATCAGCAAGTTTTTAAACAGGATAGGTGACGAGCCCGGACCTCGATAATGCCTGCAGGGCAAATCTTTGTGACTCCAAAGCACTTTAAATGTGCTCGTATCAAGACACGCAGTCCCGTAACTTCCAAAACTGACGTACACGCGCCTCGCTTCAACCACAGGCGACGGTGAAGCGTATCCGTTGACCTTGTTGCCCAGAGGTTCAGGATTATCCGTATGAAACAGGGGCTTATTGAGCAGTACCTTTCCAGTCTCGGCATCCACACACAACACGAAAGAATCGTGCCCTTCCAACGTGGCCGTGGTCAGCCAAACCTTCCCCTCCATCACCACGGGCGTAGACAACCCACTGTGGGGTATGGGCGTTTTCCAGGCCACATGCTCGGTCTCACTCCAGACCTGAGGCACTGTCGCAGTGACTTCACCGGGGCATTCCGGGACAGCCATCCCTGTGCCCAGGGGGCCGCGAAATGCCGGCCAGTCTGCATGAACGTTGGCAGGTACAGAGATCGCAAAACAGCCTATCAATAAGACACGAATCCATGGTTGATCAAACATAGTTTTCCCTAGAAATAAGCCTGACAATTTAGGTTAATCACATCAAGTGGGTAGAACCCATTGTATATGAAAGGCAAAGAATAATCACCTTTTTTTATTCTGTTTTGGGAACTCGTCCACAAGGGCCCACACAATCGGGCATACACAGCACGTGGGAAGAATCGGCACTTATAGATCCGTACTCTCGATTTGCTGGAGTTGCAGTGAGAAATGATCCAGCTTTTTGTGCCCTTCCTCATACTTGGTATTGGCATTTCTGATATGGATACCCAATGTATCCCAGCTGTTTTGGAAGGCAGAAAGCTGCCCTGCCAGACTCTTGAGGTCCTGACGAATCTGTGCGGCCTGCTGCTCAATCTGCATCCCATGAAGCCCCATGGCCACGGTCATCAAGTAGGCATAAAGAAGGTTGGGAGACACAGGTATGACCTTGCGGTCCAGACAGTACTGAAGTAAATCCACAGAATCAGAATCCTGACGTATCACAGTCTCGTAATAGACATTTTCAGCAGGAATATACATCAACGCAAAATCCAAAGTGCCCTCAGAGGGTCGAATATAAGCCGTGGCAATCTTGTCAACATGTACAGTGACATCCTTGTGAAACTGCTTTCGAAATCTCGCCCTCTCTTTGCTGTCTTCAATGTCCTGGAGTCGGAC
>CAZBTJ010000146.1:0-13908 GCA_964494325.1 uncultured Pirellulales bacterium | reverse complement strand
CAAGTTTTCAGTTTTCAGTAGGCAGTTTACAGCAGGAAAAACGCGTTTTGCTAAAGACTGAAAACCAAAAACTGTACACCACAGGGCTTTTTACAAAAGTCTTGTTTTAATCCATTTAGTGGTGTTTTACGTTAGCCTCCATCATGAATCTCGTCAAGCACAAACTTACATGAACAGGCAGTTCAAGGCAAAATCCTGATTGTAAAAGAATTTATCTTCTTGAAAATGTTTGTATCTCACGCTGTTGAAAAAAATAGTCTGCCCGATAAAAAAACTCCCCACCCACTTGACACCGCAAATCGGTGACGATATACTTGTACTAGTTGTAATAGAACAAATAGTAGAGTATTCAGTGCAATTGAACATTGATCCATCATCGTCTCGACCTGTGTATGTGCAGGTTATTGACCAAATCAAGCGAGATATCGCTCTGAGCCGCCTGATTGAGGGGGATCGGTTACCCACGGTTCGCGATCTGGCCCTGCGATTGGCCATCAATCCCAATACCATAGCCAAGGCTTACAAGCGCCTGGAGCAGGAGGGCGTGATTGTGACACGGGCTGGTGCAGGGGCCTTTGTGGCAGCCATCGAGAGTGGATTGAACAAGACTGTCAAAAAGCGAATCATCAGTGAGTCCATGGAGCGTACAGCGGTGGACGCCTATCACATGCAGGTGGACAAGATGAGCTTCTCTAACTGGCTTGCGGCTGTGATGGACAAAATCGATTTGCCTGATCCTTAGGGAGGTGTGTATTCAATCATCAGGAGGATGCTTAGCATGAGCCATATACCAATACTTGTTAAACGTGAAGTTCAAGACCATGCCATCCACTTTGTTTTGGCTTTCATACTGGGATGCATAGCTTCAGTGATCATCTATGTATTCTGTAAAACGGTCGATTCCATGGGCGCACTCGTGCTTACTAGCGGGACCTTGGTTTTTATCCTAGGGCAGTTACCCTGTTTTATGGTCCTTGATGCCATGTCTCTGGCCAGAGTTCAGATTGCAGGTGATTCTCGGGCCAGCGTTTCAGCCTTTATCTGTACATTAACGCCGACACGCGGGCAATTGTTCATTGCCAAGTGGATCTCGGGTCTTGTTTGGATTTTTCTGGCAGTGGGGCCGGTCCTGCTGACGCTTGCTCTTAAAGGCGGGCAATTGGGGCCGTATGTTCCTCTAATCAAACCAGCGATGACTGGCGTTATCGTTTTGCACGTGACTGGGTATGCGATGGGGCAGCAGATAGGCTTTCTTGCCAACAAGACCCTTATTTTGGTGGTGGGCGCTTTGTTTTTGTGCCTGTTGGCATCGCTCCTGGTCATCAAGGGTCTCACCATGCCCTGCTACGCACTTATGGTAGTCTTGACTGTGGCCCTGTCCGTGCGTTCCTGGTGGGCATTTCATCGCATGGCATTATAGAGGAATTCTCATGAACTCAAAATATAGTAGTCTGGCAAGGATCGTTTCAACCGGATTTATGGTCTGTATGTTTTTTAGCATTCTCCTGTTCTGGGCCAATGCGGTGCTGCGAAGAATTGGCAAAGAGGAATTGGTTACCAAGAATGATCTGGGCTTGCATCTGGCGATCGATCTGGGCAATCGGAACCTCTCTGATCCCAACATGGATATTATTGATTCTATAGTGATTTGCGATGTTCGTTCAGCGGAATCAGATATTCTTCTAGATCACTTCTTTGAATCCCAGTATTGGGCCACTACTGGATATGACCTGGTTTCCTATCCGTGGCGATATCACACTGAATTTAACCATGCCAAGGTTCATATTAATTGGCATACGGGATCGGGTCTCATTGTCATAGAAGAGGAACAGCCACATTTAAAAGGCAAAACGCTAGAGTCTCGGATTCGTTATGTCGGTCCAAAGGGCTTTAGTGGGTCACCTGATATTGCTCTGGGGCGATTCTCCAATCCACAGCTGTGTTCTCGTGCGGTTCCATCTACGCTCTTTGTCCATGATACAGATTTAAAGGTGTTTTTCAGGATTGACGCTGCATTGGAGACAGTGAGGTCAGAATCGTGGGCTGAAAAATCCATTGTCACCACAAGCGGCGTATACCTCAGCAAGTTTGGAGATCTTCTCGAAATAAATGCGTATGGGGGGGGGCGTTGGGAAACCGATGAGGAAATGCACACTCGACTTGAAAAAGAGAGAGAAGATCTTCAAATCCTAGACAATCGCCAGCAGGTCCCTGTTGGTCTGGGTATGCAAATGATGGGGATGGATGCGTGGGGTGGGGGGGAGGAGAATGCATCTCGCAAGAAGATTCCTTTTGGCCCACGTATTCGCATGGGCTCGACGGATTCTGGCCCCTGGGCCATGGATGATCAGGGTACGATCTATCTTATCGACCGTGACACACTTTTGTTGAGCCCTCCGAAAGGCCAACTGCCACGTTGTGGAAAAGAGAAAACTCATACGCCATCGCAATTAATCGCATACCGTGTTTCTCCGCTCTTTGCAGATGAACAGTACCTTGGCTTAGTCGCCGTGTCTCTGTCCAGGGACGGCTCTAATGCCGTGATGGCTCTGTTCGATTCGAAGGGCCGTGTCGTGGATCGGAATATGTCTCAGTTGAAGAAAGAACATTATCAATATGGCCGGGTGACCTCTGCGGCACGCAGCGTGCTTGACTTTGCCCAGCCTCTCGTTTTTAGCGTGGCCTCTAGTCTATGGGGTTCACGAATCGAAGCCATTGTCGGGTATCGAAGCCTGTTTGTATTGCCACTTTCGACTCCGGCACGTATCGCAGGGGACAGGACGCTCAAGGTCAGTGACAGAGTCGGCACTGTGATCATGTGGAATGTGTTCACATGGTGCGTGGGGCTCCTACTGGCCATCGCTGTGATAAGAGATCTCAAACAGCGTGGACACTCCAGCAAGATACAAAATGCGTGGCTCTTTGCCTGCATGGGTTTCGGCTGGATTGCCGTGATTACCTATCTGCTAACACGTCCCAGAACTCATTTTGTCACCTGCACAGGGTGCGGGCGTACCAGACGAACCGATCAAGCAGACTGCCAGCATTGTGAGGCTGATTGGGCAATGCGTGACCTGCAGGTACCCGTGTGGCGAGTGGTTGGCTAACGTGATTGCGACAATGGTTTTCATGTCAGTCTCCTTGGAGCATCACATAAAAAAACTGTTCTCCATTATTCTAAGGCCCGCCTCCGTGGGGAGTATCATTTTTTATGGTGACTTTGGCCGTACTAAGGGCACGGGCAGACACGGATATTGTCAAGGGTGATCTGATCGCGTTCTATGAGGGTCTGGCCGGAATTTGATCCATTACCAATACCAATGGTCAATGCCTTTACTGCACTGGTGTCAACACCTACAAATTTTGACAGGGCTACGGGATTCCAGTTGCGCCAGGCTTCTGACTGAATGGCATAGGTGAAGGGATGCTCCACAGTCGCCTGATTGCCGGCTGCATCTTCAAGTGTCACGTATAGACGCTGTTCCACATTGTCATCTTCACCCCGGAAATCGAGCGTCAGGTATGGGTTCGGCACCACGGTCCAGTCCTGAGACTTATTAAAGCGGTAGGTTGCTTCAGTCAAGAAGGGAGGATATTGATTCTGAAATTCAAAACGCATGGCCTTTTCACCCTGTATCACACGGTCGGTTTCAACAAAGATGTAGTTATAGCATTCAGCAGTCGTAGGATTCGGAGGGATGTTGTGGGGCCACGTCATGCCCATGGCAGTATCATCTGCATAGGTTTCAAAGGTATCAATACTCAGACACTGACCCGTGGTAAATTCCCACGCAGTGCCTGTGACAGGCCCCAGGGGACCCATCTGATCCACTCGCCATTCGTAGACCGTGTCTGGTTGCAACAGCCCGGGATCATAGCTCGTGGTTGTCGGAGATGCATCCAGTTGGGTCATGCTCCCCTTGGGGCCAAACCAGAGTTGGCGCCCCTCGGCAAAAGTGGCTTCCATCCAGCTCAGTCGGGGATGAATGGACACCTCGCGGGTTCCCGGTGCAGGAAATACGGACAGGGTTATTGCGGCTCTTGACCTGGACGAGACATCATCAAACGTCGTGTGGAATCCAGGCGGGTTTTCCTCTTCGTTCTGGCCGAAGATGCCGCTCTTGCCCTGTGCAAAAATTCCAATATGGGGACCGGGATCTTCCCAGGGATCTTGCTCGTCTGTATCGATCATGGTTTCGGTCTGGGCGAGTAAGGGACCGCCTTGTGATTGATAGAGATACCCAGTGACGTAGGTCGGGTTCGTACCAATCACATCCAACGCAGCGTAAAAACTGCGTGCGTTATCCAGGCCAGGTATCAGCGTTTCGAAATAGTCGCGGTGAACATCTGATGCGTTGTTGCTGAATACCTTCTGAATCTCGATTCTGAGGTTCGCTGGACCATTGTCCCAGTCAATCTGAAGAATGTACGCATTGGCAATCATACCGGGGGCTGGCGTTTGAGATCCATCGCTGATCTGATAGTTGGCCCTGGCCCCAAGCCCGTGATAATTATGTGAGGCATCCCCCGTCATATTGACGACTGCGCCCAATCGTACCTCGGCAAAGTTTTCCTCACTGCCAAAGGCCATACCAAAGGCCGCGCCTCCACTTGAGAAGGACAAAGACTCGTCGAGCGAGAGATAGGAGTTATCCTCCGGATTGGCCGTGATCGTGCCCTTGAATTGTGTTACCCCCGGGACTTGCGGATAAGCGTGGAGCTGCCAGGTTGACAAATCAAACTTACCTCCCGTGAAGGCCTCAGACCAGTCAGCACAGACATTTTCAGTTGCTAGACAAACTATCCCCACAATCCCTAAGACTCTAATCCATCTTTTCATAATATGTCTCCTTGAGAACGCATTATTCTTGGATCAGGCGGGTGCGCATACGTTAGGCATCTCTCTCCTGAAATGATGGTTTTCTGAATGGCATAGTGAGTCCTCCGACTCAATTATTGCTTAAAACCAAGTTTAAGTATATGACTCCTGGATTAGCAGATCAATACTAAAAAAGATCAAGATGACCCAAATAGCTGTTTTGGGTTAAATTAGGTTGGGTCGTGTTATGTCCTCATCTGCTATTTTGATCTATTAACAGGACTTTTGATAAAACCCCTGTGGAGTCCTTTGTTGCAGATTGTATGGGCGATAAACCATCTAAATGTATGTAAAAATATATTGTTTTACATCAATTTTGTCGATAGGGTGTATAGATATGTCTGAGACCCGTTTTGAATGGGATCCTGACAAGAATAATGCCAATCAGCACAAGCATGGTATTGCATTTTCTTTGTCCCAGCATGCATTTGCTGATCCGAAGCGTATTATTGCCGAGGATATCAGCCATAGCCAAAACGAGAAGCGGTATTATTGTTTCGGTCTGGTTGAGGGCGGTATACTGACAGTTCGTTTCACGTATCGTACAGGTGTTATCCGGATTATTGGAGCTGGTTACTGGCGCCACGGAAAGAAGATCTATGAAAAAGAAAATCAAATACACGGATGAGCCCCTAGGTGATGTCAAGGTCATGGATGATTTCCTTCCGCCACCACAGGAATTGGCCTTTAAAGAAGATCAGGTCAAGGTCACCATCGGTCTTACCAAGTCGACCATTGACTTTTTCAAGCTGGAGGCCAAGAAGCATCATACCCAATATCAGAAAATGATTCGACGATTGCTGGACCTCTACGTCGCCCGTCACCAGGGTTGATGAGTCGATAGATTGTCATCGTAATTCAAAACAAACCACGAAAAACGAATAGCAGAAAACTGTCTTGTCCACGAATCCTCACAAATCTTCACGAATAGTCAAAACGGAAAAACAATCTCACACGGAGACACAGAGGTCGAAGATGCCTGGGGCAGTTCACGCTGTGCCATCGAATTTGGTTTCTTTTCTTAACATGAATTACATGGCGCAGCCTTATCATTGTATCTCTTGCGGTCAAAAACGAAATGTATCGTGACCTACAATGCGCAGCCTTCGGACGTTAAAATCTATGGTAAGGGTACTAAGGTCAACCTCAAGGATCATGGATCCTGGGACGCCTCCTGAGCGATGGCGCGTGACTGTGATCGAGACACAGAAAGGCTTGGTGTGCATTGAGACGGAGTTTGTACCGTTGGTTATGAAAACACAACCAAACAAGCATCAGAAATGAGTTAGGAGACAATGGTTGGGGTTATAGTGCCTGTGCTGTGTCAGTCCAGTCATACGCGGTCAAGACAGTCAACACCTTATTAATTTCTGTGCTGAGACTACGATAGAGCAGGGTGCTGGATTCTGCATCGTTGTTTCGGCCGGCACGTTCCATTTGATAGGCGAGGTCTGCCAACCGATCTACGCCGAGGTTTCTGCCAACGCCCTTGAGGGCGTGCGCGTGTGAGGCAATGGCCTTGCAGTCGCTCACTTGCACGGCTGCCGTGAGCTGTTCAAAATGCTTTTTTGTGTCTTCGATGTAGGTGGGCATGATTTCCCTGACGATCTCTTCATCGCCCAGTCTATCGATCAGCAGGTCCCAGTTGATTATGTCATGGAGATCAGGGACGTTGGATGGTATCTGTGTGGTATTCGTGGGATCCAATATGGCCCCGTCATCTTCTAGATTCGAACCCTCGTGCTTTGGTGTCAGATACTGAGCAATAACTCTCTGCAATTCTCTCCGGTCAATGGGTTTGGGCAAATAGCCATCACAACCGGCTTCCATACACTTTTGGTCGTCACCTTTCATCGCATTGGCAGTCACGGCCACGATGGGGGCCTCATAGCCCTGACGCTTCAGGGCGGCAGTGGCTTCATATCCATTCATATGTGGCATGTGTATATCCATTAATATCAGGTCAAACGACTGGGACAAGGCCTCTTTGACGGCTTGATTGCCATCCTTGGCAATGGTAACCTTCAGTCCCAAATTGGAGAGCATCAATCGCATCAGCTTCTGATTGCCCTCAACATCTTCGGCCACCAACACGGTGCCGGAGAATTGGGCCGTTTCTGTCAGGGGTGATTTGACGGTTCCCTCGTCGAGCATTCTGTCTTGATCCAGCAAGGATTGCTCCCTGATCTCCAAGCCGACAGGTATGATCATGGAGAACACGGACCCCTTCCCTGTTTCGCTGGTCAAGGCAAGTTCACCTTCCAACAGCTCAGTGAGTTGTTTGGTCACAGCCAGTCCAAGGCCGGTGCCACCGTATTTGCGTGTGGTACTTCCATCGACCTGGGTAAAGGATTGAAAAATCGCTGTCTGCCTGCTTTGAGGGATGCCGATCCCCGTATCTTCGACATCAAAGCGGATAGAGTGTTTTGTGCCTTCTTGGTGCAGAGAGACTCGCAAGTGCACATGTCCCTGATCCGTGAACTTGATGGCATTGTTTACCAGGTTTATCAAACACTGCCGAAGCCGGTAAGGGTCGCTGTGCAATTGACTGGGTACGTCCTTGCTTGTCATGATTCTGAAATCGAGTGATTTTTCTTCTGCCTGCGGCTTCATCATTGATTCTACGGAATTCAGGAGCTCGTTCACCGAGCAGTTGATCCTCTGGATTTCTAGCTGACCTGCTTCAATTTTAGAAAAGTCCAGGATATCATTAATCAGATAAAGCATATTGTGGGCCGACTCTCGGATGACGTTGATGCCGTCTTTTTGTTCAGCAGTGAGATCTTCATCACTCAGCAAGTCGCTGAAACCCACAATGGCATTCATCGGCGTACGGATCTCGTGGCTCATATTGGCCAGAAATTGGCTCTTCACCTTATCCAGCGAAACCAGTTTATCATTTTGCTCTTGGATGGCCGAATACGACATCTTCAAATTCAGTTTCATCTCATCAAACGCGTTCCCCAATTGTCCGATTTCATCTTGAGTGTTGATCGAGATGGTCCCATCAAAATCGCCTTTCCCGATGCTGCGGGCGTATGTGGCCAACGTCTTTACCGGTTTAATAATCATGCGTCTCAAATAGACTGCCAGCAAGATCACAATGAATACCAACGACAGAATCAATATAGCCACCAGACTAAGCAAATGAGTCTGAAAGAGTGTTTTCATGTTCTTAATGGATATATCGACAGTCACGTATCCCAATGCTTCGCTATCAGCGTCCGTGGCGATAGGTGCCGTATAATGTCGAAGTGCCTTCGGATCATACTCCAGGCCCTGCCTATTTTTCTGGCACGCGATGACCAGGACTTTGTCGTCTTGGCGTTCATACTGAATTTGCACCACCAAGGGATTCTGACCGACCAGTTGATTGGCATAGGTTTCAAGAACTGGATAGTCTTCCAATAAAAATGGCTCGATAGAGGCATTCGCGACTGTTTGTGAGATGGCCTGTCCGATGGAATCCATGTAATGCAACGTGTTGCCATGAACACCTCGAATAGCGAAAATGCCGGTCAGGGTGTACACGACTGTTAATATGACAGCCACACCGCCGATAAGCTTAAACGCAAGTGTGCGAGAAATGCGTTTGATAGCATGGCATGAGTGAACAATCTTTTGTTTAATGCCAATCATAAAATTCACATGAAAAAATAACGATTAAGTTGTCTACAATAGGGTTCTGGCGTCTAACCAGCCGATATCGGCTGGAGGGCATGTTTTACATTTCAGTGTCCGTGGCATCCATGACAACCTCAGGTGGAGAAAACTCTTCAGAAATTCTCATGCCTTCACGGATAATCTGATAATCAGAATCGTTCGCTTCAACAAATTGTGATATTTTCGCCTTGGCCAGTATATAGCTTGCCGGGCCAAATCGAACAAGATCCACGTCCCCCTTCACGAGGGCATCAATGCCCTCATCATAAGTACGGAAAATCTTTATGAAGATATCCACCGGGTGCTTTAGCTTTGCCTCCGCATTCTCCTGCAATTGTCGGATTATCGGAATGAACATTTTATACATGACAGTCGCTTTATCGGACGAATACACCCCAAATGTCAATTCGATCGGTTCGGTCACTTCTGTGTTCGATAACGCTGGCGTGCCCATTGTCAAAGCCACCATAGCCAGAAGAACTGCGTGTTTGCCCATTTTCTTTGCCTTAATTTAAGTCAAGGATTATCACGTATTAATAGTTCATTGTAGATCGACACGATTGAACCCCTATTTGATCAAAAAATCATTGGTTTTCTTGATGTAGTTCTCCGTGTAGTTGGCGGAATGTTTCCCCAGAAAGGTCAGGTCTTCTTGGGAAGGGATAGCGGCGATGTATTCGCCGTTTCCGTTGTCCGTCATGGGCACGGCCTGGTAGGTACTCACGGCCTGTTTGTCAAAACTCAGTCCATCTATCAGGGTGAAACCTGTCTGGTCTTGAATATACAATCCAATCTCTTCGCCGCCATTGCCGTCGAGACGTAAATCCGGATGAAGTGGCCCTTGCTTGGGATCGGAGTCTCCCCATAACAATAGACAACCTTTACCCGAAATTGTAGTTAACTCGGGATGCCCCAACGGAATTTGATATTGCGTTGGATCATCTAGGTCATCGGTCAGGTAGAACCCTCCAAGGTTAATGGGTGTATCGCCGTAATTGTAAATCTCAAGCCAGTCTTCGAATTCTCCTTGATCATCAGGGTCCTCTATGGTGGTTTCATTTCTGGCCATAAACTCATTAATAACCAAGGTGTAGCCATCTTCTTCTTGGCCTGGCATCGCCAATAAACTTGGTATGGTCCCCAACAACACACACGTAACTTTCTTCAGACAAAACTTGAAATAAGATCCAGGTCTATGGCGCACACAAGTGAGATTAGTTGATCGGTTTTCTGGAAAAGAAGGAAATTTACTTTTTCACCCCAAAAATCTGCTGTCGTCCTTGATGTTGATGCTGAACCCTATCATGAAAGGCCTCAACGCAGCAAGAAAAAAATGAAGCCGGACTTCTTTCTCGTTGGAACTTTACGGCACAAGATTCCTCCCCAAACGACTGAGTGGTCTGTTGAGCTCTTGCGACACACGGTTGACATGATTGTCTTGTTGATTTCAAGGATCTGGCGCTGCTAGCAAGACACTGGGCCGAGGACAACAGCCCATAAGATCGCAGCTATGGCTCGCACTATTCATCCATCTGAAAGGGCGGTAAGGTGGCAAACACAATGGATTCATAGGGATGTTTTAAACCGGCTTCATATAGACATGCTATCATGCGATTGGACAGTAAGGCCAGATCCGAATAAGCACTCGGACCAGGATGCAACAGACAGGAAAGAGGCCACGTCTGGCCTTCATCACAACTGACACGCAACGTCATTTTCTCACGCCCGGTGCGACTGGCCGGATTGGAAAATACGATCAGGCTCTGGCTGTTTTTTCCGGGCCAGCTAATCCGTTCGAGGGCCGCCTGACAGATGGGTTCGATCAGTGTTTTGTCAAACTGCTGGTCTGTCCAAGTTTGGCCTCCATCGTCACTGACGGCCACCTGGCGGTTCCTTTTCTGACGATTATAGTTGCGTGTGTTTAACATCAATCGACCATCGGCCAGTTCAACCACTTCGCATTCGTTCACTTGATGTTGGGGTGTGCTACCGCCGAGCTGCCAGGTCAAGCCATGGTCATCAGACGTGATTATGTGGGAGTAGTAATGTTTGGTGTTGGCCTCAATGTGATCACAGGGGATGATCAGACGCCCTTTGTGGGGACCGTGCTGTATCTGTATACCGCTGCCCGGGCCCGTGGCATACCAGGTCCAGTTGGATTGTTTTGTGGCCGCTGTAATGTCTCTGGCGTGACTCCAGGTCAACCCATCATCTGTGGATGACAAGACGAAAACGCGGCGTGTGTCCTGGCTGGTTTGAGCCATGATATGTGATTCGCGATCCTTGCCAAGGTTCCAGGTGGAGAGTAGCCAAATGGTGCCTGTCTCACGGTCTACCACAGCGCAGGGGTTGCCGCAGGTGTTTTCAGCGTCATGCCAGATCACCTCTTGTTTGCGCCAGGTTTTACCATGATCCGTGGACCGCTTGACCAGCAGGTCGATGCTGCCGCTGTCACTGTTGCTGCGTTTACGTCCCTCGCAGAACGCCAGCACTGTACCCTGGTTTGTGACGGCCAGGGCTGGTATGCGATAGGTGTGGTAGCCGTCCTGTCCACTGACAAACACGGGCTGGCCAAAAGGCTCCGCCACAGGTGGGGGCGTGGATTTCTGACTGGCCAGTCCCTGGGTGAAAAAGAGTGTGATAATTATCAAGACAACTGTGGGGGTTTTACTCATGAGTGATTCTCTTGATTTGAAGGTATGGGTCATACTAATTTACCTGTCTACGCATGGCTGTATGACAGGAATCAATTGTGCCGTATTGAAGCGCCTACAGAATCGTCAAATCTGCGTTCTCCGACATATTCAGGGAATATACTGGGGTTGCCCGATTTTGTCAACGTGATAAAATCGGGTGCGGTCTGAAAACTCGATCTGGCTCTCGGCGGTTCATTTCTTGTTGAACCGCCCGTCTTCCCAGGGCAATGCTTTGTTGATGCGATCTCTTTGATACGTCACATTTTTTCGGAGATTCAAGTGGCACAAAAAAAAGAGGGATGTTAAGATTAAAAGCAATGATATCAGCAACCCCAAAGCACTGGAGCTTGACAATGGTATCTCCTGTTTTGCGTAAGGAGCACATGATGCAGAAAACGATCCTCTGTTTAACGGTTCTGTTGTTGAGTTCTACGGTGTCCGGTCGCGAGCCCAAGGAGTACGACAGCAATGTGATTTATGACGAGAGCAAGATTCCCGCATATGACCTGCCGCCCTTGTTGGTGACTGCTGAAGGCAAACCGGTGACCACGGCTGAGCAATGGCGCACGGTTCGGCGTCCGCAGATCCTGTCGTTATTCAGCAACCTCATTTACGGCCGAGTTCCGGCACCGGAAAGCCCGATCAAGATGGCGTTCAAGGTCAAGAAGACAGACACTCAATTTATGGGTGGCAAGGCCACACGAAAAGACGTGGGTATTCGTTTTACCAATGACAAGGGCCGGGCCGAAATGTGGGTGCTTGTGTTTGTACCCAACAAGGCCGCCAAGCCTGTGCCAGCCTTTATGAAGCACAGCTTCAACAATACGAAATCGCGTGATTTTGAGGCGAATCCCCAACGCCACGGCTTTTTGCGAAACGGCTGGCCTCTGGGCGAGTTCTTTGACCGGGGGTATGGGTTTGTGGCCGTCTACCAACAGGACCTGGTGGGGCACAACGAAGTCTCGTTCCTGTCGGGTATCCATCCGTTGTTCTACAAGACCGGGCAGAGTTTTCCCAAGGCCTACGAGTGGGGTTGCCTGTCGGCTGTGGCATGGGGTGCCATGCGTGCCATGGATTATCTGGAGACTGACTCAGACATTGACCACACACGCGTGGCCATTATGGGTCACTCAAAAATGGGCAAGGCCACGTTGTGGACCGCAGCACAGGACGAACGATTTGCCCTGGCGATCTCTGCGCAGTCTGGCTGCGGCGGGGCTGCTTTGTGGCGTAGAAAGTCGGGCGAGACACTTGAGAAGATGGTGACACGATTTCCTTATTGGCTCTGTCGCAATGCCTGGAAGTTCGTGCATCAGGAAGATGATCTGCCTGTGGACCAGCATATGCTGCTGGCCTGCATCGCGCCGCGTCCGGTGTATGTACACAGCGGTGTGGAGGACACCTGGGCTGATGGCCGTGGCGAATATCTCTCGGCTTATCATGCCAGCGAGGTGTATCGGTTGCTTGGCAAAAAGGGATTGACATCGGAGGCGTCCCCTCCTGTGGGCCAGGCGATCATCAAAAGCGATGTGGGCTATCATATACGCGAGGGCGGCCATTCCATTGACCCGTACGACTGGCAACAGTTCATGGACTTTGCAGATTATCATCTCAAGCCGTGAGTCTCAGGCCGCCACGCAGTGGGCGTAGATGATCGGTCTTTTGGCACTATCCAAAACCGGATCAGAGATGAACCCTGTGCGTCCACCCGTCAGGTTCTTCAAGGCGACCATGGTGGCCGTGGAAAGCAGATCATTCTCGCAGGCTCCGACAAAACCTTCGTTGCATAGCTCGTGAAATCCCAGGCAGGGATACGCATGAATATGTCCCCCGTAGAAACCACCCAGGCAGTTAATGGTAATCGCATCTGCACGGTGCTTTTTGAGTACAGCTTTTTGATGTCAACATGGTCTGGACAACACGATTCCAGCAATTCATTTGCATCACGATATACCCGTCAATATGGGATGTCTTGTCCTTCTCCAGAATTGCCTTGGCCCGATCAGGACCACTGGCCATTGTCGGAATAAATTCTGTATTCGGACATCCAGCGGACAATGCCCGATTCATGTCTTTCATGACAGGATTAAAATCGAATCCCACATTGGGCCAGTTTGGACCGGGCTGAACATCTGCATGCATGAATTGAGTTTGTCTGACCGCAACGTAGTGGTCAAGACTGTGATGGAACGAGAGAAGTCTCTCTCCACCGGTCTGGAGCATGGTGTGGCTGTGCCGCATGGTGCTGTGGATTGTCTTGACGATCTGGTGGGTGTTCTGGGCACGACGTCTGGTATTCCCTTTCAATCCCACGATGATCAAGATGCTCGCCTGATTATCCTGATACTCATTCCCAAGGGGGCTTTTCAACATCATGTGCGAACCCTGGCTGGCGTTGCCAAGCTCGGCTCCATCCCCAAGGTGCGTGACCAAGTTTTCAACGCCAAAACCGCATCCGAGGTCATGGAGGCCTTCAGAGAATCCGACATGACCGAAGGCATACCCACTGATTTGTAGAAGAGTCCACGTCCAGCAGCTTAGGTTTCAAACCGGTTCTCTCGTTAATACGTTGCATTCGCCTCTGTATTCAGCCGGGACACCTCGCGAGACGCTTCGAAGTGTGAAGGTTGAAGTAATGAGCCGCTGCCCGGACTAGATAAATCAAACGCC
>CAZBTJ010000145.1:0-14083 GCA_964494325.1 uncultured Pirellulales bacterium | reverse complement strand
GCCGCAGGCCGCGATACCTGGCAACTGGGCTCGGTTAATCACTTTGATGCCATTGAGTACGACGGAAACTCGATCCCCCTTGACGGTGATCTCGAAGCGATTCCACTGCCCCACAGGCTTGTCTGCATTTTACCTACCAATTGCTTATTTTGAGTTGTTTCAGTACAATGCTCCGCCTATGGCTATTGTAACGTTTCATGATGTACATAAGATGTTCGGCACGGAGTGTGTGTTTGACAGCCTGTCCTTGACTCTGTTTGAGAAAGAGGCTGTGGGTATGGTTGGGGCCAATGGCTCTGGCAAGAGCACGATTCTTAAGCTGATTCTGAACGAAATCCAGCCCGACGTGGGGCGTGTGGTGATCAGTAAGGGATTGCGCATTGGGTATTTGCCGCAGGAATCCTCTTTTGACGGTGCCAAGACGGTGCTGGAGGAGATGCATGCTGGCGTGGATCATTTGTTTCGCCTGCAGGCGAAGATTCATGAGGTGTCCCAAGAGATGGAGTCGCTGAGTGGCTCCGCGCTGAAGGCTCGTATGATACAGTATGATCAGCTTAATCACGAATTCGAGCTGGCAGGAGGGTATGAATACGAAACACGGATTGAGATAACACTCAAGGGGCTTGGCTTTGAAAAGGCCTTGTTTCATGCTAAGACGAGTGCTTTGAGCGGGGGGCAGTTGTCTCGATTGGGTCTGGCCAAGGTGTTGATGTTGCAAGCGGATCTGTTGTTGCTGGATGAACCCACCAATCATCTGGATCTCCAGGCCACGGAATGGCTGGAGCGGTTTCTGTCCAATTATGGTGGGGCCGTGCTGATGATCAGCCATGATAGGTATCTTCTGGATCATGTGGCGAAAAAGATGATTGAGGTGGAGAATCGTGGTGCCAAGGTGTGGAAGGGTAATTACACCAATTATATGGCGACCAAGGAAACGGTGCGCTTGCAGCAGACGCGTGAGCATGAGAAGCGTGTAGAGATGGTAGATCGTACTCGTGACTTTATTACCCGGAATAAAAACCGCAAGGGCGTAAAGAAGATCGCCCGAGGTCGGCAAACACGTTTAGACAGCTTGCTCAAGAATAATCCCGATTATCTGGAGTTGGCAGGCGACCAGAAGTCGATTCATTTTGCATTTGCCAAGTCACAGAGCAGGAGTGATTTGGTGATGCGGTGTGAGGGGCTGAGTAAGTCATTCGGCGATATTCATCTGTTTGATGGCATTGACATGGAGATTCTCAATGGAGAGCGTATTGGCATTACAGGGCCCAATGGCACGGGCAAGAGCACGTTCATCAAGCTCTTACTGGGGCACATAAAGCCCACGTCTGGGACCTTACGATTGGCCGGCACCATAAAAGCGGGGTATCTGGATCAGCATGGAGAGATCCTGGACGCCGATTGTACGGTGTTGGAGGAAGCTCAAAAGGCCTGCCCTTCGCTGACGCCTGAGCAGGTGCGATCCAAGCTAGGGGCGTTTCTGTTTAGTGGTGATGATGTGTTTAAGCGGGTCAAGGAACTTAGCGGGGGGCAGCGCAATCGCTTGATGTTGTGTCGCCTGGTTTTGGCTCAGCCGGACATTCTGGTCCTGGATGAACCCACGAATCACCTGGATATTGCCAGCCGCGAGATGTTGGAACAGGCATTGGATGCCTTTAATGGTACATTGATGGTCGTGAGCCATGACCGGTACTTTCTTGACAAGGTCGCTGACTCGCTTTTGGTGATCGGGTCAGATGAACTTGGGCGGCGATGTCTGGGCAAGACCGAGAGGATTCATGGCAAACCAACCTATTCCTATTACACAGATCTCCTGCAAAAACGCCGTGAGCAGGATCAGCAGGTCAAGGGGAAGGCAAAAGCTGTGAAGAAGGGGGTGGCAAAAGAGGCTTCCAAGGCCAAGACGCCCGAGGAGTTGCGACGTTTTAACAAGTATTCGGTGGATCAGATCGAAGCCATGATCATGGAGGTTGAAGAAGCATTGGTTTTTCTCAAAGAGAAATTTGGTGATGAAACGATCTACAAGACACCGGATAAACTTGCCACTCTGCAAAAAGATTTTGATGAAAAAACACAAGAACTTGAGTTGCTCTACAGGGCCTATGGTCGCCGTGCAGACTGAGTTGGTTGATTGGTTTTTGTTCCAAAAATCTCAATAAACGTTAGTTCTTATTTACTTTGTGTAGATTGTAGATCTTTAGAAATCTACGCAACACCACATTACCTTTATATCCTCTGGATGCAGGGTGACGATTCTCATATTTATAATTGACAATAAGTTACGTTAAGTTTAGTATCTCCGAGTGCTATTTGGGCTGGGGTGCAAATTGGTCAGTTTTTGGGTTTTCACTCCCCTGTTTTACGCTCGAAAGTAACTCTTGTTATTGTGAAAACTGTGTAGTTGTGATGTGAAACACGGCTGTCTAATGTTGTGCTTGCGGCTCAGTAAGAGCCTGGGTGTCGGCAGGGAAATTATGTGAAAGAGAGAAAGGCAAAATGGCTTCAATTACAGCTTCATACGGTGCTTTACTCGAAAAAGCATTAAAAGAGTATGATCGATCTGGTGCCGCCGAAAAAGTGATCATTCAGGTGGGTTCAGCGACGTGTGAAATTACAGCCGGCGCAGACCAAGTGAAAGCAGAATTTACCAAGCTGATCACTGCCTCTGGACGTGATGACATTCTGCTCAAGCAGGTTGGATGTACAGGACGTTGTGCCCGAGAACCTGTGGTGGGTGTGTTTGTGCCGGGGAAAATTCCGGTGAAATACGAGCAGGTTTCAGAGGAAAAAGTCCATACAATCTTTCAGGAACATGTGCTCAATGGCCACCCTGTGGTCTCGTTGATTCTGGACAAGAAGACGGATCGTTTGTATGACTATCTTGTGACAATCTGTTCGTCCAATCAGTGCTGTGCCGACAAAGGCTTTGCCCTGGAGACCAGGCTTCGCAAGGCCATTGCAGCAGAAGGTGTGGCATCGGAGTCTGTGGGCATTATGCATTCCGGTTGTATGGGGCTGTGCGACAGTGAATCAGATAAAGATCAGCGAGTCATGATGGTATTCCCTGAAAAGGTGATCTACCGTTTCAAGACTGATGAGGAACTGGCAGAGATCGTAAAGTCTCAGTTCAAGGACAACACGATCCTGGACAAGTATGTAACACACACTGATCGCGTGCTTGAAGAGTTCTTCAAGCAATATGGGGACGTGTCTTTCTTTAATCGTCAAACCCGTTTGACCCTACGCAACAGTGGCTTGATCGATCCTGAAAGTCTGACCGATTATATGCTCAAGGATGGGTACAAGGCATTGCCGTGGATTCTCAAAGACAAGACCCCTGAGTGGGTGATCGAGGAAGTGACCAAGTCTGGCTTGCGTGGTCGTGGTGGTGGTGGTTTCCCCACAGGACTCAAGTGGAAGAATACGACCCTTTCAGACGATCCCATCAAATATGTGGTGTGCAATGCTGATGAAGGTGACCCCGGTGCGTTTATGGATAGAAGCGCCTTGGAAGGTGACCCCTTTACCATTCTTGAAGGCATGACCATCGGTGGCTATTCCATTGGGGCTCAAAAGGGGTACATTTATGTACGTGCCGAGTATCCGCTGGCGATTGAACGGCTTGAAAATGCCATCAAGGTGACTCGCGAAAATAACCTGCTGGGTGACAACATTCTCAACTCTGATTTTAACTTTGATATTGAAATTCGGTTGGGGGCCGGTGCTTTTGTGTGTGGTGAAGAAACCGCGTTAATGCACTCCATCGAAGGCAAACGTGGTCAGCCACGTATGCGCCCGCCGTATCCTTCACAGTCAGGTCTTTGGGGTCACCCCACGATGATTAATAATGTGGAGACTTGGGCCAATATCGCCGCCATCATCCTGTTTGGTGCGGATTGGTACTCTCGCTTTGGTACAGAAAAGAGTAAAGGCACCAAGGTCTTTGCCCTCGCTGGCAAGGTGAAAAATACCGGCCTGGTGGAAGTGCCGATGGGCACGACTTTGCGAGAAATTATCTTTGACATTGGTGGTGGTTTGGACGAAGGACGCACACTTAAGGCCGTACAAACCGGTGGCCCGTCTGGGGGGTGTATTCCGGCTTCCAAAGTGGATACGCCTGTGGATTATGAGCATCTCAAGGCTTTGGGTTCTATCATGGGCTCTGGTGGTATGATTGTGCTGGATGACCAAGACTGTATGGTGGCAATGTCACAGTTCTTTGTGGAATTCACCCAAAGCGAGTCTTGTGGCAAGTGTGTTCCATGTCGCGAAGGTACGTTACGCATGCTTGAAATCCTGGAGAAGATCACCACAGGCAAGGCCGAATTGGTTGACCTGGATCGTCTGGAACGACTGGCACTGTTGATTAAGCGTACTAGCTTGTGTGGTTTGGGTCAGTCTGCACCCAATCCGGTGTTAAGTGCTCTGAAAAACTTTCGTGAAGAATTTGAAGCGCATATCATTGAGAAACGCTGTCCTGCTCACAAGTGTCGACAACTGCTTCAATACAGTGTGGATGCAGAAAAGTGTGTAGGCTGTACCTTGTGTGCTCGACGATGCCCGGTATCCTGCATCAGCGGTGAACGTCGAGCGCCCCATGTCATTGATTCTTCGGCGTGCATCAAATGTGGCGAGTGTTTCAATGTCTGCAAATTTGGCGCTATCATTCAGAAATAAATTAAAGATCTGACCTACATAAAAGGAAGACCGCGATGAAAAACGTGGAGCTTATTATTGATAATACCACTGTGAATGTCCCTGAGGGGACCACCATCATGACGGCGGCAGAGACCCTGGGCATCAAGATTCCCAGACTGTGCTATCACCCGGATCTGTCCCTGGAAGGGGCTTGCCGTGTGTGTATTGTGGAAGTGGAAGGCGTGGAGAATTTTCTGCCGTCCTGTGCTACCGCAGTACGTGAAGGCATGAAGATCAAGACCAATTCTCCGCAGATTCGTGAGGCCCGTCGTGATCTGGTTGAGCTGATTCTGGATAACCATCCCAAGGAGTGTCAGACTTGTGAACGCGATGGGAATTGTGAATTGCAGAATCTGGCCTATGCCATGGGCGTGCGTGAACGCCTGTTTGAAGGCAAACGCAAGAGTCATCCCGTTGAATGCAGCAGTACCTCTGTGATTCGTGATGCCAATAAGTGTATCTTGTGTCGCCGTTGTGTACGTGTGTGTTCTGAAGTACAGGGTATCCACAATCTCAGCCAGTTGCATCGTGGATTCGATACGGTTGTGGCGCCGGCCCATGAAGGGCCCATGGCTGATTCAGTCTGTATTGCTTGCGGTCAATGTATCAACGTGTGTCCTGTGGCTGCTTTTATGGAAAAGAATTCAACGGACGAGGTGTGGGCGGCCCTGGCTGATCCCAAGAAGCATGTGGTGGTGCAGATTGCCCCGTCCATTCGTGCGACGATTGGCGAAGGCTTTGGCATGCCTGTGGGTACAGCGGCCACGGGTCAGACCGTGACAGCCCTGCGTCGTCTGGGCTTTGACCAGATCTTTGATACCAACTTTGGTGCTGACTTGACTATTGTGGAAGAAGCCAATGAATTTCTGATGCGGGTTGAAAAGGGCGCAAAGCTACCCATGCTGAGCTCCTGTTCACCGGGTTGGATTAAGTTCATGGAGCATTTCTATCCTGACATGATTCCCAATGCCTCCACGTGTAAGTCGCCTATGAGTATGTTGTCTTCGCTGATCAAGACCTACTATGCAGAAAAAGCAGGTATTGATCCCAACGATATTTATGTGGTGGGCATCATGCCCTGCGTGGCCAAAAAGTTTGAAATGCAGCGTCCGGAACATATGATGGATAATGGCGTTTTCTACACAGACGCGGTATTGACCACACGTGAGCTGATCTGGATGGTCAAGGCGTATGGTATTGATTTTGCCAACCTGCCGGAAGACGACTTTGATGGACCGCTGGGTTTTTCCTCTGGTGCGGCCGATATCTTCGGTACCACCGGAGGCGTCATGGAAGCCGCCTTGAGGACTGCCGTGGAAACTCTGACGGGCGAGACTTTGGAAACAATTGATTTTGAAGTTGTGCGTGGCGTCACAGGTATCAAGGAAGCATCTCTTGAGGTGGATGGCAAGACGATCAACATTGCCGTGTCGAATGGTTTAAACAATGCCAAGATCCTTCTGGATAGAGTCATTAGTGGTGAAAAGGACTATCATCTGATCGAATTAATGGCCTGTCCCGGAGGATGTGTTGGGGGGGGAGGGCAGCCGTATCCGCCAGAGGGTTATCATGTGCTTGATCCTGAAGTGCTCAAATTGCGTGCTGGTGCTCTCTATGATATTGACAAGGCCAAGACTGTGCGCTGTTCACATCAGAACCCGTATATCCAGAGACTTTACAAAGAGTATCTAGGACGGGTGGGTGGTGAAAAGAGCCATGAATTACTGCACACAACCTATGAAGCACGTGAACCGCGAGGGATTAAGTAAAATGGAAACAGTCCAAGAAAACAAGTTGCCGTCAGATATTGTTGAGTTTATTGAGGAATGTACAAAGCAGGAGCATTCTGAGTCCTACTTGATTGCCATTTTGCATCGGATTCAGAATCAATTTGGTTGGCTTTCAGTGGACCACATGAATGAGGTGGCCCAAAGACTCCAGGTGCCGAGTGCCACTGTCAGTGGTGTGGCCACATTCTATCACTTTTTCCGCCTCAAACCCAGGGGCCAAAATGCCGTGTCCGTTTGTCTGGGAACGGCCTGTTTTGTGAAGGGTGCGGACCGAGTTTTGTCGGCGTTTGAGAGTGAATTGGGTATTCAATTGGGAGAGACCACACAGGACGGTTTGTTCTCCATTGAAGTGAGTCGTTGCATTGGCGTGTGTGCTTTGGCACCTATTGTGACCATCAATGATAAGACCTATTCCCAGGTGACACCAAAACAAGTACCTGAATTGATTCGTGCTTTTGCTGAAAAAGGGTGACAAAGATAGTCGATTAGGACAATCTGTCACCCCCTATAATTATGACTAAATCCTTCATCTAGTCAATAGATGGAGGATTTTTGTATTTATTCAACAGGTTGACCATTGTGGGCAAATGTTGACTCAAAGTGAAGAGTTCAAAGTTCATAGTGACAAAAAATGAACGGTTTTATCCTTCAACTTTGAACCAAGAATTCTCAACTTTATAGTAGAAGGACATCATCATGCCATTCAAAGCAATAGGCCTTTCTGATCCCCTGGTGCAGGGCATACTTGCCACAGGCTATACCGCGCCCACGGAAATTCAGTCTCAAGCCATCCCTGCGGCTATCTCAGGTCAGGATGTACTTGGCTGCGCCCAAACAGGGACAGGCAAGACTGCCGCATTCGTGCTGCCCATCCTGAATCGTTTGGGGCACAAAAAAATGTCCGGTAAGAGGCGGATTCGTTCTTTGATCCTAACGCCCACGCGTGAGCTCGCCACGCAGATCGAAGACTGCATTGTTGGGTATGGTCGTTTTATGAAGCTGAAGAGCCTGTCTGTGTATGGTGGTGTGAATATTAATCCCCAATTGGCTACGCTGCAAAGAGGCGTTGATATTGTGGTGGCCACACCGGGGAGGCTTCTGGATCATATGCAGCGTGGGACTATTGCGTTGGACAAGGTCGAAGTGCTGGTCCTGGACGAAGCGGATCGCATGTTTGACATGGGATTTATCAAGGACGTTCAAAAGATCATCAAGGCCCTGCCAAAGCACCGTCAGACACTCTTGTTCTCGGCGACCATGTCGACTGAAATCAAGATGCTGGTTAAGACAGTCCAGAAGTCACCAAAAATCATTCAAATTGGCCCTTTGCGCAATCCCATTGACACGATCACGCAGAGCCTGATTTATGTGCCCAAGCCAAGCAAAATGGACCTCTTGCTCCATCTGCTGGAGGAAAATTCCATGTACAGTGTGCTGGTTTTCTCTCGCACCAAGCATGGCGCTGATAAAATATGTCGCAAGCTCTCAAAGGCCGGAATACTGGCTGTGGCCATCCATTCCAACCGAACGCAGAACCAGAGGCAACAGGCGCTGAATGGATTCAAAGCGGGAAAATTTCAGGTCATGGTCGCCACTGATATTGCGGCGCGTGGTATTGATGTTGAAGGCATAACTCACGTGGTTAATTACGACGTACCAGGGTTTGCGGAAGATTACATCCACCGAATTGGGCGGACTGGGCGGGCTACCACCACAGGGGATGCCATCATGTTTGTGTCTGATGAAGAGACAAAGGCGTTGCGTAGTATTGAGAAATTCATAGGTAATAAAATTCCTTTGCACAAAATGAAGGCTTTTTCCGCACCTCAGGACTCAGAGTATACATCCAGTTCGGAAAGAGAAACGCCAAGCAGAAAACCTAGCAGAAAACCAAGCAGCAGATCCACCAGTAAATCTATCAGTAACAAGCCTCGATCTTCTTCCAACAGAGATTCATCTGGGCCTGCCACGTCTAAGTATAAGCCCAAACCCAAACCTAAATCCGGCAAACCCAAGCCAAAGGCGGCAGGTGCAACAGGTGTTGGTGCCAAGGCAACAATAAAGCCTTCCAGAAAACAACGAAAACTGGCCAGTGCCAGAAAAGCGGGAAAGATCAAATAAGGAAGAGGAGTCAGGAGTCAGGGGGGAAGGCACTAACTTAAGCATGTTTGTCATCCCTTTTCTTTGTCGCGAGCTTTGTCGATAGGAGGCCGCAAATGCAGGCTTCTTTGTCGTCGTTTCGATTAAGTTTGCGACAAAGCTCGCGACAAAGTTGAGACCGGAGGAGGCCTTAAGTTGCCATTCGGGTCAGGGGGCAGGGGTCAGTATTCAGTAGGCAGTGTTCAGAAAGTGGAATACTGAATATTAAAAATTGTCAAAAAAAATAGGCGGATGATCCGTTAGGATCATCCGCCAGTGCTTTTTCGTTGCCCTGCGCTTTTATTGTTCAAATACGATGCCCACACCTATATTGGCATCCTGTAGTGAGGTTTCTCTGTCAACCCGGACCACTCGACCGCGTTTGATGCGGGCGTATTGGCCTTTTTCCTGGGCCAATTTATTGGTGCGGGGAAAATTCAATTCAACGATGCTGCCTGGTCCCAGGGGAGTGGTCATGGGCACTTTGAGAAAGACGCCCGTTTTGCTGATATTTGAACTCTCACCCGGGAAGAAACGATTGGCATTGGGAACCCAGATACTGACTGGCCATGACAATGTGGTCCTTGTTTCGCTGCGTTGTTCTGCTGTTGTTTCTAACATTTGAATATCCTTTCACTTTTTATCATTCCTTGATGACTATGTTATCGGGAATGATCAGGTGAGAAGATTAGGTAAAAGAGGTAAAATAGCGGAGGTAGGAAAGAAAAAGTGAGAGTCATGGGTGGTGAGCAAAGACGGCTGTCATTATCGGGCCAATGGGCAATAAAACTTAATATAGGAAGGGTGGGCCGGTAGGGGTGTAGATGGGATGCTACGATTTTTTACGGATTTGTACCCAGCTTGGAGAATTTAACGACTTTGTATCGAGCCTTCGTGTGCCTCCATGTGGTGCTACCGCCCTGGATTCAACCGGGGCACATCACGTTCGCTTGAGGCTATAGAAGACAAAGTGATTGTTTGACCTGCTGTATTATTCTTCGAGAGCAACCTGCCTGTTGGGCATATTCGGGCCATTTTTGTGTGACTTCATTGGTGTGGTCAATAATTGACAACGCTGATTCACGCTTTATCCCGCATTGTTCAGCCAGTTTCAGACAGTGTATGCGTGTGGGGATACGGCCTTCGCCAAGCAGGGTCATGCTGTGTTCACCGCCAGGGCCAGGCGAAAACGTGAGGTCGTATGCAGGCGCAAGGGACCATTGTCCCTGTTCATCCATGAGGAAAGCGAAGTTTTTGGCATGGTCATCCCGATTATGCGAGACAATATTGAAGACCATGCGTCTGAACAGCTTGAGTGTGTCCTGATGGTTTCGGGTTAGGACTTGAGTGACCTTGAATAGATCTGCGTAGTCTGTACTGGGAATACGAAAGTTCGCGTGGACCAGATTACCAAACGTATGCATATGTATGCGACGGTTGCCCGGGCCTCTGTCGAATCGTTTGATACAGAAGTAATGACGATGCTTGGCCACCTCCAGTAATTGCACAGGAGGCATCCGGATCTCAGCAGCTTGAGCCATCAGGGCATAGGCATACTCCAGAGGACCTGCGTTTCGGACATCCTGCTGGGAGGCAAACTTGACAATCCATGCCTCAAACCCATCAGGTAGATCATCTTGCCCACTGATCACTTCGTTGTCTTTGATGCCCACCAGTACTTTGGGTCTGGCGCCACCTGGCGAACCGCCTGCTCGTTCCAGTTGTGGAAGCACCTCTTGTGTTTGGCCTGAATAGACGGCCTCTGCGTGTTTGCCCAGGGCATAAAGATCCAGGAGTTGGTTGTCCTGTTCAAGATCCTGTGGAGGATGATAGGTTAGGGCACCCATGGTGTGTAATCCCAGGTAAGAAAGTCGCTCAATGGGTGAGACTGCAGCAGGCGCAACGTCCAATCTGCGAAAATGGCGGTCCATCAGGAGTAATCCCCATCCATCTGGCAGAGAATCATCAAATAATCCGGGTAAGGGCCCAAAGGCGTGATCTCGGTGTTCAATCAAGCCGCCCTGAAGGGGGCACTTAAAGGGTGACAGTTGGATACCTGATTCGATAAAATCAGGTTCATATTCAAAATAGATCCTGCGCTGCACCTCTGCCAATTGCCCCACATAGATGGAGGTATTTGGAGACTGTTGCCAAAGCACTTTCAGCTTCTTCATCGTTTTCCTCGCTTTGGCAAGGTTTGGACAGATTGTTTCTCAATATCAGCCATTGACCTGGCAGGAGGTGGCTGCAATAGGTCTGTAAACTCATCCAATCTGCCCAAGGTGAAAACAACTTTTAAGAGCAACTCCAAAGAACCCTTGCCGGTTGTTTCAAATCGTTTCAAAGAAGCCACTGTGACACCTGCACGATTTGCAAGGGTCTGACGTTTGAATCCTTGCGTCAAACGCAGGCCCTTCAATCGCTTTGCCAGCGATTGGGCCACCTCATCCGGTGTTTGAATACAGACATGGTTACTGGGTGCAGTCACAGAGAGCACTTGATCTTGATTAAGGTTAATATATTGTCATATAATATAAATATCGCCACTTAAAGATAATATATTAACCTTAAATATCGTATTAATCAAGGTTTCTACAGAAAATACCATCGAAGACCAGGTCGAAATTCAGGTCTTAATGGTACGCGGAGTTCTTAAATTGGCCTTCGTTGGGCAAAATGTTTGGAGTCACCCCAGGCATTAAAACCGACTTCTCGGCCCACAGACCTGACTCGGTTGAGCAGACAGTTGCGGCATTCGCCCTTGCCTTCATCAATACAGGGTTTGCCGTCGTAGAGTTGGTAGTCTTTACGTACCTTTGTGGGCGTGAGATTGGGCATGGTCACATTGGCACCAAAGGTGATGCCCTGTTCACGGCCATTGGGTTTGATAGCTTGAAGGGCAGTGGTGGCCGCGATATTGATGTCTCGGCAGACGAGGCGGCATGCGGCGATCATCTTGAGGCCGAGTGTGAACGAGGCTGACTTGTCGATGTGTTCAGAGCCAGACAGAGGTGTGTCTTCACTTCGAATATAGGGGCCCATGCCAATCATATCTATTGAGAAGTCCCTGAAAAAGGCCACGTCACGTGCCAGCATATCCAAAGTCTGGGCGGGCAGGCCAATCATGACGCCTGTGCCTACCTGGTAGCCGATGTCTTGAAGGGCTTTCAGGCATGCCAGACGGGTGTCCAGCGTCTGGTTTTCAGGGTGAATCTTCTGGAACAGATTGGGGTCTGTGGTTTCAATACGCAAGAGATACCGGTGGGCACCTGCGTCGTAAAAACGTCTGTAAATATCCGGTGTTTGTTCCCCTACGCACAGGGTGATGCCCAGGCCTTGGGGGAGTGCTTCACTGACAGAGTCTGTTTTTATGGTGTGCACAATGTCTTCGACAAAGTCAACAAAGCCCGCATTTTTGCGTTCCCCGGATTGCAGAATCACGCTGCCATAGCCTTCTTTGGCGCACCACAGGGCAGTCTCCACAACCTCTTGTTTGGTCAGGGTGAAGCGGCTAATCGTTCGATTACTGCGTCGAATGCCACAGTAATAGCAATCCAGCGAGCATCTATTGGAGAATTCTACAATACCTCGGTAATACACGAGATTGGAGCAGGTTTCAAAGGTGATGGCTTCTGCGGCGAGTCTCAGACGTTCTATCTCGTCCGGGGCCTCCAGGCTGAGCAGTGTTACGATGTCCGTGTGAGAAAACTGTGTTTGTTTCAACAAAGAATCAAGTGATTGCATATTCATGGTGTCTTTAGCATGGTGTCTTTAGACTGTTGAGAGGATTATTGTGAATACAGGGCATTGGCAATGGCCTTGGCAAAGGGCACTGTGGCAGCTGCCCCTGAAGATGTAATGATCAGACGGTCATGTTCTACGGGCTTGCCCGTGTAGACAGCGCCTGCAGAGGCCAGGCTTTGGCGATTGCCGTTAAAGCCCGTCACACTCACGCCCTTGAGAAGACCGGCGCTTGCCAGGATCATGGGTGCCATACTGCTGGCTCCCACGATTTTTCCCTTACGAATGGCTTCGCCTGCCACAGACATGGCAAGCGGGTTGTTCACATATTCTAGAGCGCCCGTTCCGCCCACAAAGACGATTGCGTCGAACTTGTCCACTTCCAGCTGTTGCAGAGAAATCTCAATCTGAATGGAGGTGCCCAGCATACCCCGCGACACGCCAACTTCCGGCCCTGAAATCACCGTTAAGATGCCAGATGCATTGAGAATACGAACCGCATCAATCAATTCTTCGTCGCGGAATCCTTGTGATGGAATGATCATGGCCGCACGTTTGGCTGTGCTCTGGACAGGGGAAAATCGGGATGAGTTGGTATTGGCTGGTCTGGGAGTTTGCCCTGGGGCATAGCCCACCAATAGCATGTGATAGGGTATGATCTGTTTTGGGAAGGCGCAGGTTCGTCGAATGACATTCATGTTCAACTTTTGTGCTGACACTGAAAACAGAGAGAGGCCTGCTGCCTGGAGACGCACAGATTGTGCCACCTGGCCCACAGTAAGATCAAGCATTTTTTGTTCTGTTTGCCTGATCCGTCCGATCCGGTTGTCGCCTGAACTGGCCAAGATCACGACGCAGCCGGGGGCAGTGGTGATTTGCCCCATGGCAGATGTACTCAACGCCATTCGCATATCTGTAGTATTCACCTGTTCGAGAAAGTGTCCACGTGGTTCATACCGAAAAAGACCGTTGTAGGCGGCAAAGTACACTCGCAAATCGAGCATGGGATCGTTAACCTTGAGCCCCGTCTTAATACCGCTGTCAGCCATGTTCATGGACTGATTGTTCAGACGCACACCTTGAGCCGCCCAACCCAGTTGCCCAATTTGCTCGGCAGACAGGGGGGTGGAAGAGGGGTAGGTGGTGGCATTCAGTCTGGACAGCAGTTCTTCAAAACTTCCAGAACTTGAGGTTTTGGCCTGTGGTAATTGAATAATCTGAATAGGTCCCTTACGACGCGGCGCACGCGCTGTACGCTTGGTGGGTTGCTGTGCAGAACACAGCTGAGTTATCATTAACACGGCCAAGGCCGATAATAACCAATTTAATGATTTGTTTGTTTCTCTAAGTGCAAAACGTGTCATAGGTTTTCCTCCTGAATCCACGGTTAATTGATAGTTACCAATATACCATATCGGAGATTTCAGACCAGAGTTTTTCCAAACGCCCAATATTCATGAAAAAGAACTTAATTTCCATGGATAAGCGGTGATAAAAATCCCCTTTTGAGTACTTTTTGCACGCATTTTATGAGCCAGTCGGATGTGGAACGGCCCTAAAATCACCCTTCTTTAAGTTGGCGTATTTGTGGTAAGCCACGCTCTGCACGCTACTTTTAGCGATGTTTTTTTGAAAAAAATGAAAAAGACTTGAATATGAACTCGCAAATCGCTATGCTTTGCTTTTCGATTTGCTCTTGTCGCACGGGGTTGATG
>CAZBTJ010000144.1:0-14341 GCA_964494325.1 uncultured Pirellulales bacterium | reverse complement strand
CGGGTTGTATGGGGCAGTGTACGCGATTTTTGACCTGAGATTGGGACGGGAAATCACAAAATCTTCATCCATTTGGAGGTAAAGACTTTGTATGGCTAATTCTGATATGTTAAGAGGCAGAAAGGTTGCATCGCCCAAGGCTGCGATGTGTTTGACGGTCATGGGTTTGACACGCGACTCAGGGAGATCCCGCACCTTGTATACGCCCACACGATTGCCCAGGGAAAGGTCGACTCTGGAAAAATCTGGTTGATACGCCTCCTTAAATGATCGTGAATGCCACCGGCCATTGATATAGTTGTCAAATGTTTGGGCTCGCAAGTAACCCGGTGCGAGGTTGGACGTGATTCGCAATGTGATTTCTTGGTTCTCAGATTCGATAAGGTGCTTGATGGTGGAAAGACGCCCACTTCTGGAAAAGCCAATCTGGGATGATGTGTGACTGAGGGAAAGCAGCGATGTCTGGTTTCTCCATAAATTGTTGAGAAGTGCGACAGCCCCTTGATGTTGATACAAGACCGATCCCAAAATCCAGCCCACGTTTAAAGTGACGAATAACGCTGCCAGAACAAGGAGGCTGGGGGCGTAAGAGGGAAAACGTTTTAATTCCAAGAGGTGTCGAAGTGGTGACCCCGGCCCCAGACTGAAATAAAGCAGAAAAAGAATGACGCTCATGATTTCCAGGGTGCGAAACAGGCCCAACTTGTCATCCATTAAATAGACCTGGCCGGCGCTCACAATAGTGGCCACAAAAAAGAAACCAAAGGAGTCGGGAAGCTGGTTCGGTATACCCAGAAAAAGCATCAATACCATGGAGGCCAAGAAGTATCGGGTGACAGTATGCCAGGCCATATTGGCTTCAGGACCTGAAAAACCTAACGCAGGCGCAAAGTACCAGTAATGAATGCCAAACAGGGCCAAGAGGAACAGAAGGATTAAAAGGGAGTATACGCGGCGTTCGGGTTGGATGGCCAGAATCACCTTGCGTCGCAGCCCCAGAAGTCCGAGCACACAGAGTATCGCAGAATAGGCTATGTCCTGTAGTACAAAAGCGCACAGCACCGAACTGCAAATCAGCATCATGGCGGCTATGTTTGTTTGATGCTTCATAATATGGGAACCTGTTTGGCCAAGACAGCATTGGCATCAATCTCTAGATGATATTCATGATTAGATGAGGTCCATGACACAAGATCTGGCGTTTTGGAAACATGCAATGTGTGAAATTCAACACCGGCATGTTCAAAACGATCTCTCTGCGATGCCATGGCATCGTAGTGGCCCAGATACAGGGCGTAAACAAAGGATATTCGATGCAAGCAGGATTCAAGCACAGGAGATTGTTTCGCCTGCTCCAGGCCTGGATCAATGCCTGCCAGTATGTCAAGAATATGGGCAAAACGTACGTCAGCATTGAAGCCGCTAAGATCATGAATCTTGTGGTCTATGATCAGATAGTCCACCAGGGTATTGTGTCCAAATGAATTGGCGATAGAGGCGCACAGAGATACCATTGCTTCAAAATCGTGATCCCAAGCCTCCATTTTGGGCCATCGCTTACGACAATCGCTGAGCCATAAGACGCAGTGCCGTTGCACATCATTGTGATACTCCTTGATCACGGGTTCAGCCAGACGCGCCCAGGCCCGCGAATCAATATGACGCAAGGAATCGCCCGCAAGAAATGGCCGATTGCCGGCATATTCGGGTAAATGACTGGGCGTTGGGGAGGCGCCGGCGCCCGCATATTGTGCAGACATGGATTGGTTCAGGGTCTCGATTTGGATGTAATCGTATGTGGGTAACACCGTGATTTGTGAGGCCCGGCCCTTTGCCACATTAAAGAAGAAAAGATGAAATGGGAAGCTGGAGTAGCAGGCAGGGCAGGGCAGGGTGAATCGCCCTCTGCGCGTGGGTGTGAGAACGACCTCAAGCGTTTCTGTACTTTTGGGTTTTAGGTATGGCAGGACCAGAGACTCGCCAGTGTATTGCCAGCCCGGGGGTAACTCCTCCAAAACCAGACTCAGGCAGAAACTGTGCATCGAAGACGTATTCCTGATCCTAAACTGTACTTTTGTGTCAATGCCCACAGTTGTCTGATCCGAGATTTCCGTGCGAATGTTGATTCTAGGTTTAAACATGGCACCAAAAATCAGCGAACAAATCAGCATGGCCAGCAAGCAGGCGAACGTACCCAAGGCTGGAATAATCGGAGTAGCCAGCAGTATAAAAAACATGGACAAGACCACTGCCTTGCCGCTGGGGGTGAGTTGTACAGCGGTTTTAAGTCGCTTGTTGGACTGTGCGTGAGTGTGTTTCATACAGGGACTTTTATGTGACTGACAATATCCTGAATGACATCTCGTTTACTGGTGCCATTATGACGTACACGGGAGGGCAGTAGAATTCGATGGGGTAGTACATAGGGGATCAACCACTGGATGTCATCAGGCGTGACAAAGTTTCGGTCTTGGTAATAGGCATTGGCCTGTGCCGCCCGGGTCAACATGAGACTGCCCCTGGGGCTGACACCGAGTTGAATACGGTTGTCGTGCCGGGTGGCATGCACAATTTCAACAATATATTCAAGCAACGAGGCATCAATGTGTATGTCCCTGACAGCCTGTTGAATGGACTGTACCTGTTCCACGGTCATCACGGGTTCAATCGTCTTGAGCGGGTGCGCATGTTGATGCGATTTGAGTATATTTACCTCGACCTGCATGTCCGGGTAGCCCACGTCCAGCTGTACCAGAAAGCGGTCCATCTGGGCTTCTGGTAGGGGGTATGTACCGTGATATTCCACGGGGTTTTGTGTGGCCATGACCATAAAAGGTTGTTCCAGGGGGTAACATTTTCCCTCAATCGTGGCCTGGCTTTCGTTCATGGCTTCCAGGAGGGCGGATTGCGTACGTGGCGATGCGCGATTGATCTCGTCTGCCAGGAGGATGTGGCAAAAAATCGGTCCTGGGTCAAATTTGAAATTGCCTTTGACCGGATTGTAGATTGACGATCCCAGAATGTCTGCAGGCAACAGATCCGGCGTGAATTGGATTCGTCTGAACTTGGCATCCAGACTCTTGGCCAGTGCCTTGGCCAGCGTGGTCTTGCCCACACCTGGTACATCTTCAATGAGTACGGACCCACCGGCCATGAGGGATATAATGAGCATGTCAAGGCATTCATCTTTGCCATAGATGACTTGCTGAAGGTTTTGCTTCAAATCTGCCAATGGTGTTATGTGCGATAGTTGAGTTGTCAATAGCCTGACTCCCTTAAAATTAGGTGGTCGATTAGATCGCCAGATTCCAGGAGACTGTCGGAGAATTCGATTGAGTTTTGAGCGGCCCTTTTTCCGTCGGGCTGCATCCGTCTGTATCGACGATAAAACCAACAACGCCTTTTTCGCCATGTTAGCCAGTCAAAAAAATGCTTCACTTTCGGGCCAACGACGGAATTCTCCGGAAGATTCCTTGCTTCCATGACTGATTTTACTATAACACATTACGCAAAACCAGGAAAGTCTGTTCATCGGTCGGCTGTCTCAAACAATTGACACAGTATATCGTATCTAATAGACTATCACGCTGTTTTACCAGAAATGGATGTTTGGCACAGGGCTTGGCCCTATGCTGTGTTTTTAGAAAGGTTTTGCAACTATGTCAGATGCGCTCAAGAAAAAGCCATTTATGCTGATTATTCGCGATGGTTGGGGCTTTAATCCTGATTCGTCAGAAGATACTTCGAATGCGATCAAATGTGCTCACACGCCGGTTGATGATCATTTGATGGCTGATTATGCCAGCACCTTGGTTCATACCTATGGTGAGTATGTCGGTATACCCGAGGGCACGATGGGCAATAGTGAGGTGGGGCATCAAAACATCGGTGCTGGAAGAATTGTGCCCCAGGAATCTGTTCGTTTGAGTCTGACCATTCGTGACGGGTCGTTCTTCAAAAATGAAGAATTCCTGAAGATGATTGTCTCAGTCAAGAAAAACAACGGGAAAATGCATGTCATGGGGCTGTGCAGCGATATTGGTGTGCATTCTCTGCTATTTCACCTCTATGGATTGCTCGAATTGGCCAAACGCAATGGCCTTGATGATGTGTATATTCACGCCTTTATGGATGGCCGTGATTCACCGCCCACCAGCGGTAAAGGGTATCTGGCCGATATCGAAGCCAAGGCGGCCGAACTGGGGATCGGCAAAATTGCCACTATCATGGGACGATTCTATGCCATGGACCGGGACAGTCGCTGGGAGCGTGTCAAGAAGGCATTTGATTGCATGCGTCACGGCAAGGGTGAGCGGGGTGAAATTGCATCTCAAGTAATGCAGGATAGTTATGACAATAAAATTACGGATGAGTTCATTGAGCCGACCTGTGTGGTGGATGAGCAGGGTGAACCCCTGGCCAAAATTCAGGATGGAGATGGTGTGGTATTTTTCAATTTCCGAGGGGACCGTCCACGCGAGATTACCCGTGCATTTGTCGATCCCGAGTTTGACGGTTTTGAGCGTCCTGTGACCCCAGATCTCCGTTTTGTCTGTATGACAGAGTACGATGCGACGATTCCGGCACCTGTGGCCTTTAAAAAACCGCCCAAAATGAAAAACATTCTGGGGCAATATTTGAGTTCCCTCGGGTTGAGGCAGTTCAGATGTGCTGAGACCGAAAAATATGCCCATGTCACCTTCTTTTTTAACGATTATACGGAAAAGCCCTTTAAGGGCGAAGATCGGCAGATTGTACCATCCCCCAGGGTGAGGACGTACGACCTCAAGCCTGAAATGAGTGCCTATGAAGTGACCGATGTGGTGCTGGAGCGTCTTGACTCTAATGTGTACGATGTCATGATTGTGAACTTTGCCAATCCTGACATGGTTGGCCATACAGGCGATCTGGCCGCAGCGGTCAAGGCGGTCGAAGTGGTGGATGAATGTGTGGGCAAAATCTTGGATAAGCTTCAGGCCATGGGTGGTGTTGCCATTGTGACGGCTGATCATGGTAATTCCGAGAAGATGACAGATGGCAGTCCAGACATACCGTATACAGCGCATACTGTGGGTGATGTACCCCTGGTCCTGGTTGATGACGAGTACAAGGGCAGGGCTCTGAGACAGGATGGAACTTTGGCTGATATTGCCCCGACCATGCTCGAAATGATGGGTATCGCACAGCCCGAAGACATGACCGGTAAGACGTTAATTGTCTGAGGTAGGTTGTGCCATAATCTCAATGGAGTGAATAAAAGGGAGTGAACTGATGGGGCAAATCACACGCCTTGACCGCAACATGATTAACATGATTGCCGCAGGTGAGGTTATTGAACGGCCTGCCAGTGTGGTCAAGGAACTTTTAGAAAACAGCATTGATTCGGGTGCCACGCGCATTTGTGTGCATTTGGAGGACGGCGGGCGAAAACTCATTGCTGTGCAGGACAATGGCTGCGGCATGGATGGTGAGGATCTGGAAAAGGCCTTTGAAACCCATGCCACCAGTAAGATCCACAGCAGTGATGATTTGCAGCATATCGCCACACTCGGCTTTCGTGGTGAAGCTCTGGCCAGTATTTCGTCCGTGGCTCAGGTGCGGGCTGTCACTCGGGTGAAGGATGCGAACGAGGCGCACTGTCTGGAAATTGACTGTGGTGAGTTCAAGCCCATATCGCCCTGCAGCGGTGACTGTGGGACTCATATCCAGATTAGAGATTTGTTTTACAAGCTGCCTGCCAGACGTAAGTTTCTGCGAACAGCGTCCACGGAATTGGGCCATATCACAGAGCAGTTTACACGGATTGCCCTGGCTCATCGCGACTTGCATCTCGAATTGCACCACAACAAACGAGAACTGTATCGCCTGGACAGTGGCGAGTCTTTGCCAACGCGAATCAGCAAGCTTTTCCCGGCCCTGTCCGATCAGGTTCAGACGAACCTGATTGAGGCCCATGCCAGTGAAAAGGATGTGACCCTTTTTGCCCTGCTGGGGTCACCCGAGTTGTCGCGATCCAATAACAAGTTTCAATATGCGTTTCTCAACGGCCGGTTCATTCGAGATAAGCTCATTACCCATGCCATAAAGCAGGCGTACAGGGGCTTACTTGACCCAAATCGCCACCCCGTGGCCTTTGTATTCATGACTATGCCTTATGAGGCCTATGATGTGAATGTGCATCCCACGAAGGTGGAGGTTCGGTTTTTTCAGAGTAATCTGGTTCATTCGCAGGTGCAGGGCGTGCTGCGTGAGGTCCTGTTGGCGCAGGACTTGAACGTTCATGCCAAATTGCCTGACCCTTCACATGAGTCCGTATATGAGTTGCCTGGTGTTTCCAGAAGTCCGTCCGATCGAAGAGAACAGGTAGCTGAAGCGATGTCCACTTTTTTCAAGACGCACAGGCCCTCTGTAGACGCGCCCCGTGGCCCGTCATTTTCCCCAGGGAGTCATGTGACAAAGTCCCAGAGCTTTCAGCCTATTGATCCTCCCGTGACCATGGATGATCAAGGGTCGTTTGAGCGTATGGAATCAGTGGTGGATCGATTTGCTCAAGAGCCCGTTCATTCGCACCCGTTTTTGCAGGTGCATGACAGCTATCTCCTGGTGCAAACTGATGAGGGATTTGTCATCATTGATCAGCATGCACTGCATGAAAAGATTCTGTACGAACGTCTGGTCACACGTACCGATCAGGCACCTCTGGAATCGCAGCGTCTATTGATTCCTGAGCCGCTGGAACTCACTGAATCTCAGAGTGCCGCTCTGGAACAACACAGCGGGATACTCGAAAAGCTGGGTATTGACGTGGTGCCCTTTGGTCCCAGGACCTTTGCTGTGCAATCGTTTCCCACGCTCCTGGGAAAGACGTCCATAGGCACATTTGTCACAGACCTCATTGACACGCTAACTGAGCATCAGGACAGTGAGCCCAAGCAACTCCTGGACGCTGTGCTTAGTATGGCTGCGTGTAAGGCTGCCATCAAGGCTGGCAACAGATTGAGTGACACCGAGATCCGCGAATTGCTGGCTGATGACGAAAAGGCTGAATCGTCCTTTAGATGTCCACATGGCCGTCCCACCACGATTCGATTCACACTGGCTGAACTTGAAAAGCAGTTCCACCGGACCTAATACGAGAAAGGCTTTGATGCGTTGGTGTATCCTGATGTGGCTGTTGGTGGGTTGGTGGGCAGTGGGGCCTGCCGTATTTTCACAGACTCAGGTCACTGACACGGTGGCGTGCCAAACACCTCAGCGAATTATTACCTTAGCGCCCAATCTCACAGAAATAGTTTATGGCCTGGGGCTGGGTGATCATGTCGTGGCAGTGACACAATTCAGCGATTTCCCAGAAGACGTTCAATCCAAGCCCAAGGTGGGGAGTTTCTGGCAGTTGAATCTTGAGGCCATTGTGGGCAAACAACCAGATCTAGTTTTGGCATTGGGATTTCAGCAACAGCGTGATCTGGCCAGGCGTCTTAAACGTATGCATGTACCGGTGGCCACGTTCAACATTGAAGATTTTAACGATCTGCTCGGCGTCATTACAGGCATTGGTCAGATTACGGGTCAACGCGATGAAGCGACCACCATGGTAAAAACGCTCCAAAAAGATCTAAACGACGTGCAGGAAAAGGTTCGCCTTTCAGAACGATCCAAGGTGCTCTGGTCCATTCAGCGAGATCCACTTCGCGTGGCCGGACGCAAGACGTTTATCAACTGGATCATTGAAAATGCCGGTGGCGTAAACGCCATGGGCGAGACCCTCCATCAGTATCCCCCTGTGGGCGCTGAGCAGGTGTTGGCATGTCAGCCGGATGTTATCATTGAGCAGACTATGGCAGTGTCGGATGTTGATGAAACCCTAAAACAGGCCCTTGCCTATTGGCAGCGATTTGACAACGTCCCTGCTGTTCAAACACAACGGATTGTCGTTTTAAACGGAGATCTGGTGACTCGCATGGGACCTCGCATTGTCAAGGGCGTGGCTTTGGCAGCTCAGGTTATCCATCCGGAGTTGTTTGGAGTTGCGCCATGAGATCTCTATTGACACCTGCGAGATTAACTCGCATTCTCCTGGCCGGACTGGCTGTCCTGTTGGTCACGATGCTGGGGTGCTGCCTGATTGGAACAGAAGCGGTCTCTCTCAAGGCGGTGTTTGCGCCCCAAATCCCGGGACACAGTAATCCTGACTATGAAATATTTGTGAGGATTCGTTTGGCTCGAGTGATCCTGGCTGTGATTGTGGGCAGTGCATTGGCCTGCAGCGGGGCGGTGTTTCAGGGCCTCCTGCGAAATCCTCTGGCAGATCCCTACATTCTCGGTATTTCCAGTGGGGCGGGGTTGGGTGCCATGATCGCCGTGATGCTCGGTATTCAGTGGACTCTGTGGGGACGGTCTCCTATTGCAGTGTTTGCGTTTGTGGGGGCCATAGGCACCGTGGCTTTGGTTTGGAGCATTGGCCGCGTGGCTGGCAAATATCATGTTACAGGTCTGCTTTTGGCCGGTGTGGTGGTGAATGCGTTTTTCTCCGCGTTGATTATGTTTTTGACTTCCCTGGCCAATAGCAGCCAAATTCAAACGACCCTGTTTTGGCTCATGGGTAATCTGACTGAAGAGACGTGGGATGTGCTGTGGTTCAGCAGTGGACTTGTGTGGGCCGGTGTGGTGGGGCTGTTCTTTTTGGCGCCCAAACTGAATGCCATCTGTCTGAGTGATTCAGATGCTAGGAGCTTGGGCATTAATGTGATGGCTATGCGAGTCTGTGCGTTTGGCATTGCCGCCATGATTACAGCGGTGGCTGTAAGCCTTAGTGGCCTGATTGGGTTTGTGGGATTGATCATCCCCCACGCCATTCGTCTGATCTGGGGACCCGATCACAGACTGTTGATTCCCTTATCTGCTATTACAGGAGGCACATTTCTGGTGCTGGCTGATACGGTGTCTCGTGTGTTGGTGGCGCCCGCTCAATTGCCTGTGGGCGTGGTGACTGCGTTGGTGGGTGGTCCCATTTTTATGGGGTTGCTAATTCGCTACAATAGCCGTTTGGGGGGGAAGGGCTAATGGAAATACAATGGGACATAAAAAGACTATCATTCGCGTACAAGGGCCAGCCCGTTCTGTTTGATCAATTGAGTTTCTCATTGGAGGCAGGGACTTTTTCGGGGGTGGCTGGCCCGAATGGTGTGGGTAAGACCACGCTCATCCATCTATTGGGAGGAAGTTTGAAACCCCAAACGGGCTTGATTTTGCTGGAGGGTCAGAGTGTGCACCGTATGTCACCTTCTGATCTGGCCAGTCGTCTTGCTTTGGTTCGTCAACATGTAGCCATGCCATTTGGATTTACAGTCCAAGAAACAGTGCTCATGGCCAGGATCGCGCATTTGGATTGGCGAGGCTTTGAAACGCAGAGTGATCGAGACAAAGTGGATGAGGCCTTGTGTTTGACGGAAACTCAGCACCTGGCGCATCGCTCGGTAAACAGTCTTAGTGGCGGGGAACGCCAGCGAGTGTTCATTGCCAGGGCCCTGGCACAGGATACGCCTGCGTTGATTCTGGACGAACCGACCAACTACCTGGATCTCAAGCATCAGGTGGCTGTGTACGATCTCCTGAAGAGAATCCAAATCGATCAAGGTAAGACCATTGTCACCATCACGCACGATATGAACATGGCCATGCAATATTGTGACCAGGTACTCCTGTTGGGGCCGGGAAATGGCTCAGAAGTCGTCATGGGTCCTCCAAAGGAGGTGTTGACGAGTGAACGCATTGAAACCGTCTTTGGTGTACCCATATTGAGCTTGACCCAGGGAGACCGCACCATTGTGGCACCCATGGGTCAATGGCATCTCAAGACATAGGCTGTTTGGCCCGAATGGCACTTTATGTTGCGCGCAACATAAGGCACTAACTTACGCATGTTTGTCATCCCTTTTCTTTGTCGCGAGCTTTGTCGATAGGCATCGATAAGCGGCCGGAGGCCGCAAATGCAGGCTCCTTTGTCGTCGTTTCGACGAAGCTCGCGACAAAGCTGAGACGGGAGGAGGTCTTAAGTTAGTCCCATTCCCGTTTGGTCGCTTGTTTCTAATCACGTATTGGGCTTCCAGGGGGGAATTGACATCAACATCCAACTAGGCTATGGTAAGTCTTTTCATTATTCCAACGTGATTGATTAGGAGTGTTTTAAGATGAAGCGTACTTTCCTTTTTTCTACCCTCGTGGTGTGTCTGATCACCACCACCACAGCAGTTGCCGCATCAAAACCTCGGAATTTTGTATTTATTCTGGCTGACGATCTAGGGATTGCAGATCTTGGCGTGGAAGGCAGTACGTTTTATGAAAGTCCTAACATAGATAAATTGGCGCGTTCCGGTATGCGATTTCGGCAGGGCTATGCCACGTGCCAGGTGTGTAGTCCGTCACGTGCGAGTCTGATGACAGGCAAGTATCCGGCACGTTTGGGTATTACCACGTGGATTGGTGACAGGCAGGGACGTGATTGGAAACGTAATACCAAGCTTTTGCCTGCGACGTATACCTGGCGACTCGATCACAAGGAAACCACCCTGGCTGAAGCCTTGAGAGCCCGTGGATACCGGACGTTTTTTGCTGGCAAATGGCATCTTGGGGATCAAGGTTCCTGGCCACAGGATCATGGATTTGAGGTGAACAAAGGCGGGTGGGATGCAGGCAGCCCGGCAGGGGGATACTTTGCACCCTTCAAGAATCCAAACCTGGATAATGGCTCGGATGGGGAATCGCTTCCCCTGCGATTGGGCAAGGAAACAGTCCAATTCATTGAGCAGCACAAAGATGAACCGTTCTTGGCGTACCTTTCGTTCTATTCCGTGCATGGGCCCATTCAGACCACACAAGAGAAGTGGGCCAGGTACCAGAAGAAGGCGTCACAGCAGCCTCCATGTGGGGCACGTTTTCTTGTGGACAGGCGTCTGCCCGTGCGTCAGGTGCAGGATTGTCCCATTTATGCCGGGATGATCGACGCCATGGACGAGGCTGTGGGATTGGTCCTGGACAAACTTGCCGTTCTGGGGTTGGCGGAGAACACCGTTGTCGTATTTACCTCGGATAATGGAGGTGTGTCTTCAGGAGATGCTTTTTCAAGCAGCATGTTACCATATCGGGGTGGCAAGGGCCGTCAATGGGAGGGGGGGATTCGTGAGCCTTATTATGTGCGTGTGCCAGGTATGACCCCTCCGGGGTCTCTGTGCGATGTGCCTGTAACCGGTACAGATTTTTATCCTACGTTGCTTGAACTGGCTGGATTGCCTTTGCTCCCTGAGCAGCATGTCGATGGTACGAGTCTTGTTCCGCTCTTACAAGGCAAGCCAATTAAAGACCGCGATCTCTTTTGGCACTACCCACACTATGGCAACCAGGGTGGGGAACCCTCCTCAATCATTCGATCCGGTGCGTGGAAGCTTATTCACTACTGGGAAGATGGTCGCGATGAATTGTACAATATTATCGAGGACATGGGTGAACAGCATGACCTGGCCGTTCAGCACCCGGAAAAGCGTGGGGCTTTACGCAAAAAATTGAACGTATGGTTGGATAGCGTTCATGCCAACATGCCGACACTTAATCCGGCTTACGACATACCTCTTGCAGAGCGTCAGGATAAAAATATGCGCACCAAAACACTTCAAAACCTTGAAAAGCGACACGCAGACTATGTGCGATCAGATTGGCAGCCCAATGCTTCCTGGTGGGGCAGTCAGCCACAAACCTCGGATTAACCTACGTTTGGAGTCCAAGTAAAGAGTCGTCTTTCGCCTTATCCCAAAGTCTGAATCAGGTTTTATAGACACGTCCCGGCCATGAATTCAAGAATCAGGAATTATTGTGCCAAGTCATGGTTTAATTCTTGAGTCATCTTTATAAATCTTTTTATATACCGGGGTTATCACGTTTTGGTTGTGTTCATGTGATGTTGTGGGGGGAATTGAACGACCAAAAACTCTCAGGCAGACTTAGGAATGTGTACACACGAACACTGTTTTGTTATAATACAGGACTCGTTTGATAGTTCTATATTTGAGTGTTTTAGAAAGGCGGCACAAGGTGGCTGGTAAGAAGAACACAAAAAATGACATCTCAAAGGGAGATTTTGCCTCTAATGGTAAGTTAACTGAGAAAGACTTGGTTCATTTTGAGGAATTGCTACTCAATAAACGTCGAGAATTGCTCAAGAATGTGACAGATATTGAAAAGGGTGCCTTGAAAAAGAATCGGCAGGATGCCTCGGGCGATTTGTCCATAATGCCCATGCATATGGCTGACCTGGGCACTGATAATTACGAGCAGGAATTTGCATTGGATTTGATGGACAGTGAACGCAAATTACTCGTGGAAATTGATGAGGCCCTGGCCAGAATTCAAGATAGGACGTATGGTATTTGCCTAGGTACTAGTATACCCATTTCCTACGCAAGGCTCAATGCGAAACCTTGGACACGTTTTTGTATCGAGCATAAACGGAAGCTTGAAAACGGTGGCTAAGGGCTCACTCAAAAATAAATGCCCAGTTTAGAGTGGAAGTGTGTCGTTAGATTTGGTTGCGCCCGATTGAGGTAAACCGGAATTGTAGTGAGCTACAGTGAGGATTTGGCGATTGAGAAACAGCCAAAGATGATGATACAATGACTCCTATAAACGGGAAGTTATTTTTGAGTGGGCCCTAAGGAGAGACATATGCTGAAATGTTCTCAGTGTCGTAAAGCCATAGCAGAACCAACTGATGGTACGATTTCAAAATACTATCCTTTTTGTTGTGAACGTTGTAAATTGATTGATCTTGGCGCTTGGTTGGATGCCGAGTATGTCATCAAGTCTGCCCCCCCATCAAAAGATCCAGACGTCAATGACGATGGGTATTAACGGTTGACTTCTAAAATGCGCCATTGTTTTTGTGCTTGCCTTAAGTCAGTCAAAAACGAGCTTTGTGTTTGATCAAGGAAAGGAACGACGTGTCAGCTGGCAAAGATCCATCTCAGTTTTTTGAAGCCTTTCTCTTTCCCAATATCTTTCGGGCATTTCGTATGGCCATTCATCCCAGGAAGATGCTGATTGCATTTTTTGGCGTTCTTCTTGTGACACTGGCTGGTTTGGTGATGGATGTCACAGAGACTGTTGTGACTGATACGGCACAGCGTACAGAGCTTGATCAGTACGTACAGAGCAAGGTTGCGTATGAATTATTTATGCAAAGCTATGAAGGAAAGGGCGGTCGTACTGGCGTGTTTTTGACCTTGGTCAAATTTGGTGTCGATCGTTTTGAAGCCATACTGGGGACACTGCAACATTTAGGTGTGGAAAGTATCTTTGTGGTGATCGATAATCTTGGCCAGGGCTTCAAGGCAGTTGAATGGGCCTTTCGATACCATTTGCTGTATAGCCTGTTATTCTTTGCTATTATGCTGGCTGCCAGTGCGGTGACTGGCGGCGCTCTTTGCCGTATGGCCGCGCTGGAATTTGCTCAGGAAGAACGGCCAGGTCTGTTTGAATCCCTTCGTTATAGCCTTCAGCGGTTTGTGAGTTTCTATGGGGCGCCCTTAACCCCCGTGGCTATTGTGGCTGGGTTTGGTTCATTTATTTTTGTGCTGGGTTTGCTGGGTAATATCAAGTATGTGGGAGAAATCCTGGTTGGGCTCAGCATGCCCTTGATTCTGATTGCAGGTGTGTTGATGATGTTTGTGATTCTGGGCACGATCGGTGGATTGAACCTCATGTTTCCGACGATTGCTTTTGAAAACTCGGAATGTTTTCTGGCTGTGAACAATTCTTTTAGGTACGTGTTTTCCAGGCCATGGCGATTAGGCTTCTATACGGGTGTGGCTTTGGTCCATGGGGCGATCAGCTATGCCATGACACGTTTTTTTGTGTTTGGTCTTTTACTGAGCGCCTATCGTTTTCTTGAATTGGGTTTTTTGGAAGGCAATGCCAAGCTTTTGAGGTTGTGGCAGGAACCAAGATTTGAAAGCCTCTACACGCTCAACCTGCCTGCCCATCAGGTTATCACAGAGTCCATTGGTGCTGTGATGATTCAGATTTCCATCTTGACCATTATTGGGTTGCTTGTGGCCTACGTGGTCAGCTTCTGCTTTTCAGCGAATACGATTATTTATGCCCTGATGCGTAAACGTGTGGACAATATCGAGCTGACAAAGGTCAAATCCATTTATGATGAGGATGATGAAAATTAGCCATCACCATTGTGGGTGTCAGTGAAAAAAATCGGGGAGAGAGGAATTGAACCTCCGACCTCTGCGTCCCGAACGCAGCACTCTACCAGACTGAGCTACTCCCCGAATAGGGTTGC
>CAZBTJ010000143.1:0-14524 GCA_964494325.1 uncultured Pirellulales bacterium | reverse complement strand
GTGGAACTACACTGCCATTCCGTCTGAACGACACTAATTGTTCCGACGTTCCTTAAGGCCATCTGGAGCGATTGACAACTCCCATTGCAGAACTGGATAGCCGCCCCCTTCCTTCATAGTCCAAACGGTCTCGAAATCCCAACCCGGATCCGTATAGGTATAGAACTCCTGAGTCCACATCTCATGCGTTGCCAGCCGATAGATTTCTTCATAGGGCAAATACGTATCCGAGTATCTTATGCTTAGGTAGTTGACACCCACATCTATTCCTGATTTATCCATATCCCAAAAGCAGGCCTGAGCGGCATTCTGATCAGAATTAACAAAGTATCCGCCCCCAATAAAGCTCCCTACTTTGAATGAAATCGCCTCATCCCATTAAGAATCTGTCGTTGGATCAGAATAGGCTACATGCCCTGCGCTGTAGCACATCTTCGCTACATCGTAGTTGCTGATGCCAATGAATCCACCGTAACGACGGTTATTGGGCAAACCAACAGCCACAAAACGTGGCTCATAATCCGCGATAAGGTCACATCGAGAACAACAATTCGAAATATGAGAAGAGTAGCTTTTACCAATCAAGCCCCCTTCAATACGACTGTTTTCTAACTGCCCAATCGCAGTACATTCTTCAATAGCACATTCTTTGGAATCCCCAATCAATCCACCGGTTATCTCTCCTGAGACGCTTGCATTGGCTGCACATTGGCTAATTCTTGTCCCTAGAGCATGCCCAGCTAGTCCGCCCACGATTCTCACACCAGAAATCGTTCCTTCTACTGAGCAGAGGCTCACCCTGGAACTGTATGAAAATCCAACCAAACCTCCAGTCATTCCTCCCCCCTCCATTGCCACTGAGCTAACATCACAATCGACCAGATTCCCAATGATTAAGTGCCCAACCATACCTGCTGCGGAGGGAAGGTCACCTGCGATCTTTCGGTGTGCTGAGCTATCACCTCTGGAACTATGACCACTGTAAAGGCTGTTCGGAAAATGGCACCGTATGATTGCCAATGGGCGCGATCATCTCAGGGGTCGTATCCACAAGATTGACATCTGCCATAAGTCTGAAGCAACTCCCCCAGTCCTCAGAATGCACATTAATCGCCACAAACTGTTCCGGCGTCCAGATTTGATAGGGATCATTGGGCTCCCCTGCACCCCCGCCATAATAAACTCTCTCCTGGGCAGAAACATTGCCAGCATAAGTACAGAAAACCATCAATATGACCCCCCAAATACATTTTTTGCCCACTAAACCACTATTGACTTTTTGCATGATGACCTCCACAATCGTCTCTCAAGACCTCAGTTTCAGGGCAACTCTCTCTGCCCTCAAAAGATCAAGTCCAGGTTTCACCCTGGATGTAACAAGAAATCTTATTTTTGGGACAAAAAAGTGTCTGCGGAATCGAAATGAAGATTCTAGCGAGATGCGGAAATTGAGGGTGGCAGGGAGAACTGTTAGCGGTCAGCCATCAGCTTTCAGCTCTTTCGGAGCCGCTACGCGGACTAGTTTTATTGGGCCTCTCGGCGCCTCGTAAGGTCGGGCCAACACCATGGCGCAACAATCCGACGAAGTAACTTGTCATCCCGAGAAACCGAGGGATCTATTAAACAAGCCTCACAAAGCGATTCAAAATGGCTGAATGCTGACAGCTGAAGGCTCAATCTATGGTAACGGCTCCAGTGTGATGTTGCGAAATTCAATGGGACTGCCCTCACTCTGCAGACAGATGGGGCCATACCATGGATCACAATCAACGCCTTCATTTTGTCGCACACCATTGACAGTCAGCGTGACAGTTTTTCCATTGCACACAATATCATAGGTATTCCACTGTCCCGCTGGCTTTTCATTGGAAGGGTGTTTCTTTTTGCCATTGGCGTATTTCTTGGGCCCAACCTTTTTGCCATCAACCACGGCGGTGGAGTGACTCAAAAACCAGAAATCTCCGGCATTCTCGTGTGCCAGTTGTGCTTCCACACATTTGGGCCAAACCGCGTCGATCCCCGATCGATGCAACAGCACACCACTATTGGTGGGTTTCTCGGGCCATCGCCATTCCAAATGCAGGGTATAGTTGGCATAACTCTCAGTTGTGCGGATATACCCATTGGGTTTGCCTGAGCAATGGATCACACCGTCCTTTACAGACCACACCTTGTCCACGGTCCATTTTTTGTTTTCCTCCGCCTTGTCTTCAGGAATGAAACGAACCCAGCCGTCCAGGTCCTTGCCATTAAACAGGTTGATCTTTTTGGCGGGTGTGACTGGCCAGAGCAAGTTCTTGGCAGGTTCAATGGTGATGTTTCGATACTCGATGGGTGCGCCTTCACTCTGAAGACAAATGGTGCCCTCAGTGACAACGCAGTCCGTGGCCTCATTCATGAGCTTGCCATTGACATAGGGTCGAACCGTACCCGCAACACACCAAACTTCATACACATTCCACTGACCGGGCTCTTTTTCATTGTGTGCACCATATTTCAACACACGTCGACCGCGAACTCGGTGCCCGCCAATCTTGTGTTCATTAAATTCAAAACCACCAATTTCCCAAAAATCACCCTGATTATGAAATCCGCCCTGGCACTCCAGGCATTTGGGCCACACTCTATCAGGGCCTTGCGCATGGACAAGAATTCCATTGTTTCCCGGTTTGGCAGGCCAACGATATTCAAAACGCACTTTGTAGTTTTTGTAGGCTGTGGTCGTGCGAATATACCCAGCAGGCTTGCCTGTGCATGCAAATACGCCCCCGGGCTTTATTTGCCATGTTTTATTGACGTCCCCCTGATCATTGCGCAAATACCGAAACAAGCCATCAAAGCTTTGACCATCAAACAAGTTGACCCTGCCAGACGGTACAACAGCCTCCTCAGCCAGACAGGTAACAGAAAGAGTGATAAGACAGGTAATTGAAAGCAGTAACATGTGACGGTTCATTTTGTACTCCTTTTCGGATAATAAGATTTGGGCCGTTATGAAACTAATTCAAGGACGATCATACAGACAATTTCTGCTTCAGGCAATCATTTCTAATCCAGGTTTCAATCAAACCACTTTTGGGTACGAAGGCACAATTTTACCAGCATCAACATCACTGGCACCTCGATCAGCACACCCACGACTGTGGCCAAAGCTGCACCGCTGGACAGGCCAAATAGCATGGTGGCTGTGGCGATCGCAACTTCAAAGTGGTTGGATGCGCCGATCATGGCAGAAGGCGCGGCATCTTCATACTTGAGCTTGAGACCCTTACTCAGCACATAACCGAGGGCAAATATCAACACAGTCTGGAGGAACAGGGGAATGGCAATCCAAAGAATGGTCAGAGGATTCTCAAGGATGGTTTTGCCTTTGAAACTAACAGAAACGGCTTGATCAGCCAGTTGATCACAAGTGTGAGTCCCACGGGCTTGATACTCTTGCCCGCCTTGAGCACTTCCGCAAAATCGATCTTCACCATGATCGGGTACATCATAAAAAACAGGCAGATTGCAATGGGGATCGACACGACAGGTGCGCCGTTCACGGAAATAGCCATACCATCCAGGGTTTTGGCCAGGTTTGGAGCCACCTTACCCAACGCTATGCCGCCCACAATGCACAGGCCCACCCACAGGGTGAGATAGCGTTCAAAGAGACTTGTCATTTTACGCTGATCATTCGCTGATGCAATATCACTCATAATCTTTCACCTTTGTAGGGTGGGGGATGGCCCACCAATTCTAATCCGCGTAGGGCATGGCCCCACCCTACAGTTATTGAATTTCTCTCAATATCGCATTGAGCAGCAGCAAGGTGTGTCCCGTGGGGGCCGTATCCAAAACCACAAATTGATCGTCTGCCAGGCCCACGGCCGCAGCGGAGGACATGGATGTCTTACCCACACCGCCTTTGCCTGTGAAAAAAAGGAAGGTCGGCACCTGACTCAAGAACGTCTTCATGAGCCACATCCCCCGCCACCACATCCGCAGCCACTTCCGCAGCACGAACCTGAATCCGAAGGCAATCTGACCTCCGTACCAAATAATTCAGCCAATTTTTCCACAGACGGATAAGACCCGGACCACACCAATGCGTCCTCCACATAAAACAGAGGCAAGACGTCGGTGCCTTTATCCTTGAGTTGGGTTGCCACGGCTTTGTTATCCACGTAGGCCCCAGGTTGCTGGGCCAGGTTGTATCGTTCCACATTGAACTGAGAGGTGTCTAGACCCTTGAGAAACCCTGACAAAGCCACAAGCTTGCCATCTACTGACGGTCCACACACGCCACTGGCGCAGCACAGGGCTGGATCGTAGATCTTCACGTTTGCAGCCACAGATTCAAGCACCAGGCCTTCCAGGAAATTCAGCACATAGGACTTGATCTCATCACGCACGGCACGGTAGCACTCCATTTTTTCTTCTTCACTCTCAACCTCAGCCGCCATCTTCGGGGGATCTTCAAAACCGACATGGACCACACGTGTCTTGCCAGGAAACACAGGACAACTCTCATGCGCATGACCACATACAGTGACCACCACATCCAGGTCCACATCCTTGAACTCGTCAATATGCTGCGATTTATGCCCTGAAATATCCACACCCGCTTCGGCCATAACCTTGACCGCACTGGGATTAAGGCCATGCGTTTCCACCCCGGCGGAATAGGCCTGAATCATGTCGCCCTGGAGAAAACGTGTCCAACCCTCAGCCATCTGACTGCGACACGAATTGCCCATACATAAAAACAATACGCTTATCTTTTTATCTGATTTTTGCATAGAGATTCCCTGTCAACACTTAAGACCTTTTGGAGTTTCTTGTCGTCTCGCAGCGTCTGAACCGATCCTGCCAGATTCTCCTTGATAAAAGAAAGGGCTTCTTTCACAGGTTTGCCCATACCACGCTGGGGCAGACAGAAATACATCCATCGCCCCTCCTTGCGTGCCTTGACCAGACCGGCCTGACGCAAAATCGTCATGTGCTTGGACACTGTGGAGGGCGCCAAACCAAGGATCTCAATCACCTGGCACGCACACAATTCCTGACCGCGAAGCATCATCAAGGCCCGCAACCGATTCTCATCAGCCAATGCCTTGGTTATCGCCAAAATATCCTGCATAAACAAAACCCTTTCATTTCGTTATTTGGCGAAGTATAGAATAGTACCAAACCTGAATCAAGCTTTTTTTAACAAACTTATCTTGATGCAATTGAGCCGATTAAGGGGTGGGCTGTTTAGATGATTATTGCCGAATGAAATAAGGCACGGCCATCAGAACAATGCCTGCAACAATCAGAATATAGATATTGGGAACAAAATAGGGCAATACCATGAGCGCCAACCCCGTAAAAAGTGGCACAAAAGCGCTTTGCTTCCTACCATAGGAAAAATAGACATACCCTATGGATCCAAATATCAATCCCCACATCAGTGTCGAGGTATCAAACATTGTGTTTTGTCCTTCTCATAGAATAGGTAAGCATAACTTCCCCAGAGTCACCTTAACGCTGGTTCTAAACTCAAAGAACTGAAATCGCAACAACCAAATCCAGGGGATCTTGAATACCAGCAGAGGACAGTCTCATCTTAACAGCTGTGTTCATCCTGCCTTTATCTCCGGCAAAGTGCCTATTTTCAAAATCGCGGGTCAAAACAAATCATTCACGCGTTGATGGGTATCACCTGAAAGCATCCACCCTCTGCGTGCTTGGTGGGCTCACGTAAATCCGATTTGTGCTCAGAGTACAGTCGCACCAGAGACAGTTTTTGTCACGATCATTGAGGAGAAGCGTCTTCATCCCAACAAACCCCATCGGTCAGATTTGACAGAATGCTGTAAATGGTGTAAATGCTGTACACATCCGTTGCTTCCACATCATTGGCTCCTTATTTTGAAGCTGCTTCAATATCAGTTTTGAAATGGCTTGGGCAAAGTGACCTCACGTTCCATTAGGGCTGGCCGCCCGTGATCCTTCCACCAGACTAATAACGCCTGCTGTGAAGCCCGACATTGCCACCAACTTTCGCGTGCCCAATCAATACGTTTGGGTAGATCTTGCGGCTTGATAACAATACGGCGACCATCAGAGGTCAGCTTCTTGTATTCCACCAAAGAGAGAAAGCTGGCATAACAATGCATCCGAATCGAAAAATGATGATCATCCAAATGTTTCAGCAACACCGGCACAAGATCCTGTATCAAAGCCCTATGATTCCCCTGTTCAAGAGTCTCGCTCACGCCCACACCCGTAGGGCGAACCCATGGTGTCATCTCGAAAAGCCCATGTTCCATGAGATTCATTATCAAAAGGACAGACTCGATGCCCAAGAGTCGTATAGACAACGCCTTGTCAGACAACATCGCATCAACATCTTCCACAGTAAACAACATTTTTTTCTCAAGGACGTCTGCCGCCATACAGCGTACCCTGGTGTCACGATGCTCAGCCAGAAGATGCCTTAGCTCAAGACCCAGTGCCTGTAAATCCTGACTGGATACCAAGCCTTGTTTCTTGGACATATCATACGTCGGCATTTCACGATAGCAATACAGAGCCGTCAACACGACCTCTGTGTCACGAGACTGAAGCAAGGGAAACAGCATCGCAGGATTTCTAACAAGCAAGCTATCCTTTCTTCCGAGCAAGATTTGACCGTGCGCGTATGAAAGTACCTTTTGACTCCTTGGATACACTTCATAGGGTGCCGTACCACCACTATGTGAACCCGCTTCCTTAAGAATCCACTCATTGGCCCCGAACCAATGAAAATCAGTACATGGCGTATGCAAAAAATCATTGAGTATTTCTTGATCCCTCGCTTGCGCCTTGGGCGGTAGAAATATGGCACAACCAGACAAGAAACCAATCACGACCAGACTCACGACTGCCAAAAACCGAACCACAGACTTGCTCATAAGGTCTCCCTTGTACCGTATGCCTTTTTTGTCGACAAATCACAGACCGGATTATACCTGTCTCAAGACCTCTGCTCAATGAGTAGTTACTGCCTTTATGGGAGATAAAGGCATCAAAAGCCCCCAATGGCACGGAACCGATGCGAATCAGGGGCTTAAAATGCTCATAGAACAGCTTCAGCAACGCGAATACCCAATTGCCGGGCCGTGGTCATGCCAAACTCGTCTTGGGTGATGTCGTCTTTATGGGCATTCCAAAGTGTGGCACCCTGGTGAGCCCCTGGCTTGCCACCGACCAGTACAACTTCATGGCAGAGCATGGCCGTCTGGATCTGCTGGATCACCAACTCCTGTCCACCATGACGATACCCGCCCACACTCAGAACACCCACCACCTTGTCGACCAACAAGAGCTTGGGCTTACGTATGACTGACATACGCTCCAGCAAGGCCATACATAGAGAACTTTTGTTTCGGAAGTAAACCGGCGAGCCAATAATCAAACCGCCCAGTTCAGGGTCATGGAGTTTCGGTAAAATCACTCGCGTAAAATCATCCTCTGGGAATTTCCCGGTACTATTCCAACCGGAAAATGTCAGGCCACCCAAATCAATCAGGTCAGTCTTGATACCCGAGTGACTCTGCGATGCCGCATCCAGTGACACCTGTACACTCGTGGCCGTGGTCTTTCCCTTGCGTGGACTGCAGGCAATACCCAAAATGGTCATCGGTTTCTGCTCAGAAGCCTGGGCGCCAGCAGTTAACCCCATAACAGCAGCACCGGCTGCGACACCTGTGTTCATGAATTTTCGTCTGTCCATCGTTTTTTCTCCTGCAATATCAAAAGTGAATACCATAAATATGCGTCACACAATAATACAGTCCTGCTAGCACGAAGAGCCCCCCTGCCAGGATGCGTACCCAACGTTCCACAGATGTCAGTTTGTCAAAGGCCTTACCCACCGAGGCCGCGGCAAAGGCCAGGAGAAAGGCAAAGACCAGGACCGGCAAGGCCGTGCCTGCACCATAGAGCATGGGTAAAGTCAGACGTGATCCATGTTGAACACACAATGGGATCAAGCCCGCAAAGAATAATCCGGCTGAGACCGGGCAGAAGGACAGGGCAAAGAGTAGTCCCAGTAAGATCGACCAGAGCAGACCGCCCTTTTCAGCACGACTCTGAATGCCCTGTCCTGCGAAGTTAAGAGACACTGCTGAGCCGATCCAACCGAGCAGAATCATGCCCAGGAGGATGAGTACCGGCCCCAGGATCTCGTTCATATATTTCTGCAGGAACTGAGAGACCTGTGACGTGGCCAACAAGCCGGTCATGATCACACTGGCCAGCCCAACATAAGCCAGGGTACGTCCCAGGGTATAACACAGGCCTGTCAATAACACAGCCTTACGCTGGCCACTTTGACGCCCGATGAACGAAATGGCGGCAATGTTGGTGGCCAGAGGACAGGGGCTGATGGCCGTCAATATCCCCAACCACAGAGCCGAACCCAGGACCAGCCAGGTCATGCGTCACCTGCTATGCTCGGGTCCAGATATATTCGAATGGCATCGCCCAGAAACTGCTTGAAGGCAGGCGGATCTTCATACAAATCCCAGACCTCATCCAGTTTCTGGTACCGGGTTTTCTGTCCCTGTTCGAACTGACTGACGATCACACAATTGGCCACGATTTCGTATTGTTTGGCCAGGCCCGTGTCTTCCTGGAAGTTGACTTCCCTGAATACGATCCGGCCTTCAGCCACAGCCTCAGAAAACTGTTCATCCAGCGTTTCATGCGTCAAGCGCTCAATGGTCTCACAGCTTACACACCGAATCGTGGCATGGGCATACGTCACCATCACCTTGTCACCGGATATCGCACCACTGGCAGAAGCCATGGCCTGCATACGTCGCAATGTCCATTCCTTGCCGATCCCAAAGCCAATGGTCACCAACACGAATGCCAGCAAAGCTTGCTTCAACATATGGACTGTTTTGTCTTTGTTCATAATGATTCCGGACTAAGAATTTTCTTTTCTATTTCGGTGCACACTCCCCGATCTTACAGGCTTTCTGGATCTGCGCAGGTGTCAGCTTCATCTTGTTGGCCAGGGCTTGTTCAATGGAAATCTGTCTTGTCCTCGGTCAGACAGGAAAACATGATGAAATAGCAGTGCGGACTACACAGACGCACGTCACCTCCATCGGTTTTGACGATTACCAGGGTTTTAGAATTGATATCACCGTCACACATATAGCAGATTTGATCCTTGCTTCGGATGTCCTGCTTGACGGGTTTCCAACGTTCAATCTTGGCCAACTCAGCAGTCTTGAACTCATAACCCAGCTCTGTCCACTTGGCCAAAATATCTTCTTTGGAGATAAAGCCGACATGACGCCATAGTTCCTTGCCTTGAGCATCAAAGAATATCTGTGTGGGAATCGTATTGATCTGGTATTTCGGGGCTTCGTTGGGATTCTTCCACACATCAATAAAATCCACCTGCAACCGCCCGGTAAACTCTTCTTTCATCGTCTCCAGAATTGGAGCCATCCTCTTACAGGGAATACACTTGTCCGCCCCCAGATCGAGCAAACGAGGCAAACCGCTGCCTGCCACCTGAATGGCTTTGGAGGCATTTTCAGGGGCCTGGGGCACGGCCCACCCCACAACTGCTGCTATCAACACACCCGGAATAATCAGTCGCATTAATTTCTGTCGCATAGAGAGACTTCCTTTTTTAGATATCATTGCTTTAAGTTTATGGTATAGCACAAAACTTGCCAGAACCATGATCATCAACAGCCAGGGACGTACGTCCCCTTGGCTGCACGACCATGACCGACCCAGACACTCTATGGCTCCAAACATCTGATGAAACTCCTTGGCTATTCTGCTTGACTTTGCATCATGGCCCTGGCTTATCTTGACAAACAAGCATTAAACATCATGAAGATGGCAGCAGCCAGGGTCGTATAAGCGAAGATCTTTTTCAGTTTTTCGGGTTTGGTTTTCATCGCCATTTTCCCTCCCAATACGCCTCCTAATACCGCTGCACAGGCCACAAGGATGGCCCCTTGCCCATCAAAATGTCCTTGAGCCGCATGTCCGACAAATCCCATCAGAGCGGTTGCCGCCACCATGGCCGAAGAGGTGCCAACCGCGATACGCATGGGAACACCACACAACAAAACCATGAGTGGCACCTTAAACGAACCGCCGGATATGCCCACCGCTCCGGCAACCAGCCCCACGGCAGCTGTGATCGGAACAGCCAACCAGAGGTTAACCGTATAGTCCTGATCTCCATATTTTCGATGCCAATAACCCAGTCTCTTTTGTGCACGAATCGGTTTGTCTTTGACCTTTAACAGCATCAAGAAACCGGCCACAACCAGAAGACCGGCCAACACAAACTTCAAAGAAATACCGCTGGCATAATCTGAGAAATACCCCCCCACAAAGGCCATGATATCGGTAGGGGGATCAAGCATGAGCGCTAGTTTCCAGTCTACAAGTTTGTGTTTATGGAAGATCAGCATGCCTGCCAGTGCGGTCAGCATCAAGATAAACTGTCCCGTGGTGGCGGCCTGATGAATCGAGTGGCCGGCAGCGACTAAAACCAGAACATAAAAATTGCCCCCACCCCGCCCGGTCATGGTCATCAACACTGCGATGGTAAATATGACGATAAGTAAAATGGGCACATTCATTTGAGAGAACTCCAGATCTGACCCGGCATCAACGCCTTGAACAGGGTTTCGTATCCGCCCGTAAGGATTTTAACGTTTTCAAAGCCGTGTGCTCGCAAGAAGGCATAGACAATCGCAGACCGGACACCGGCCGAGCAAAACACGCCGATGGCCTTGTCTTTGGGAATCTCTGACAATCTACCAGGAATTTCGTCCGTTGGAATATGGAGACATTGCGATTGGATTTTCAGCGGGAAGTTTACCGATTCATTCTCCGGCTTGCTGCGAACATCCAAAAAGATCGCGTCTTTTATATCGAATAGTTTTTCCGCCGTTATTTTGTGCTTTCCTTTGGCAAAGAACGTTAAATCCATGGTCTTTAATATCTGGGCAAATGCATCCATTTTTATTGATCCTAATTTTGCTAAACGAGTAGGGCTTTAATATTTTCCACCGAGGGCACCTTGCCCGAAACCTTGACTTGGCCATCGACAGCCAGGGCCGGGGTCATCATGACACCCATTTGCATGATGGCGTTGATATCCGTGACCTTTTCCAACTCATAGTCGATGTCGAGTTCTTTTGCGGCTGCCTCGGTCATCTCCGCCAGTTTTTTACACTTGGGGCACCCAGTGCCCAGCACTTGTAGTTTCATAAGTCTCCTTTTGAGATTACAGTTGATCGAGCAATCTGGTTTTGCCTGCCACCAACCCTTAACCTTTTTTAACCTCTTACATTGAGTCTATCTATTTTTGTTGATAATGTCGCCTCTGGTCATCAATCAAAAACTAATCAGGTTTAGAATCCAGCCGACTGATGTGAACATAACCAGCAGCAGCAAGAAAAAGATGAGCAACAAGGTCGGTTTCATGACCTGTTTCAACATCATGAATTCTGGAAAACTGGCCGCCACAGTACTCATCATAAATGCCAGGGTTGTCCCTACAGGCAAGCCCTTTCTCAGCAAAGACTCAGCCACTGGAATCACGCCACTGGCATTGGAATACAGGGGAATACCCAGCAGCGTTGCCATGGGAACGGTCCACCACTGGCCAGCACCCAGGTGTTTTGCCACAAAATCTTCCGGCACCAAACCATGCAACGCCGCACCCAGGCCCACGCCAACCAAGACCCATTTCCAGACCCGGCTGAAAATGGTTTTCAACTCATCACGTGCAAATTCATGGCGGTCGCGCAGGGTCATCCTCGGCTTTTTCCCCTCTGACTGACCTGCCTTGACATGGTGCCCACGTGCTGATTCGGCCAGGGGTGTCAGGTGTTTCTCTCCCTGGATCAGGTCAATAAAGGCCCCGCCCATGACGCCGGCCGCCATGCCCACGGCCACATACCAAACGGTAAACTTCACACCCAGGAGACTGCCCAGCAACACAATGGCCACCTCATTGATGATCGGGGAGGTGATCAGGAACGACATGGTAATACCCAGGGGAATACGGGCCTGCGTGAATCCCAGGAACAAAGGAATGCTTGAGCAGGAACAAAAAGGTGTCACCGCACCAAATGCAGCAGCCGCCACATAGCCGAATATGCGGTTCTTGCCACTCAGATAGTCTCGCACACGCTCAATGTCCAAGGCGGCCCTGACCCAGGCGATGAGATAGATCATAGTGACAAGCAGCACAAAGATCTTAGTGGTATCTTCAATAAAAAAATGCAGACTCCCTGCCAGGTGTGAGTCCGGCGACATGCCGCACAGCCCATAGATGATCCAATCTGCCAGGTATGTAAAAATCGATAACATTGGAATCCCTTAATACTTTAACCAAGTGAATCACTTTGCTAAAATGGTTCTGGGTTCACGGTTCCAGGTTCACAGTTGATTGAACAAGCTGGTTTTATCAGTCAGAAACCGTGAATGGTGAACTTTTTTAACCGTGAACCATACTTTTGCTTCATAGTGCAAAAGTGGCACAGTACGTTAATATACAACGATTTACTCACGTAGTTCAATAAAAAAAGCGGCCTTCCTACTCCACAGCCTTTAGCAATGCCATCTCCCCCTGGATTCGCTCACGCAGAACCTGATCCACGCAGCTCAGGAACTTGAGTATACAAGGCGTCTTTAGCTGATAAATGACTTTGAGCCCATCTTTTCGGGACTCCAACACGCCTGCCTTGAGCATCAGGGCCAGATGCCTGGACACATTGGACCGCTGCGCCGCCACATGGGACACAATGTCACATACGCACTGCTCACCCCCTTCGAGATACTCGATAATCGCCAATCGAATGGGATGCGCAGCAGCCTGGATGATCTCAGACTTCATTTCAAGAATACGTTTTTTTTGCTGATCCATATTTCACCTATGTAACTATATCACACAATACTAACATAGTCACAAAGAAGTTCAAGCCTATTTCTGGATTTCCCCTTAAATCTCAGTATACTCAAATGCCTAACTGTCGCCTCCTCGCAGAAGTCTCCAGGCATCACAACGGCTTTGTTTGCCATTTCACACCTCAACCTTCACACTCTTGGCCTGTGAAATCTTATTTCATCAGGCTCACACTTTAGCATTGCCCCCCCCTGCTCCTTCTGCTTCCCGACCAATAGGTTCAAGTGCCAAAGCATCACGATGCTAATAATTGAAGCGGAAAGCGTCTAAGTTTTCCCTTAAAACGTTTTAGCCATCCCTTTATCCAGCAGTACTTGATTTAGAAACAGCCCCTCCTTCAAGATGCGTTTAGGACTCCTGGCCCCAGCCAGAAAAAACACATCCGCCAGATAGCGATCATACTTATCACTCTTCCTTGATCGAACCACAACCGTTGACCCAATTCCAAGGTGTCGCTGAACATAACGTTTTGCTGTTTGCCCTTCGGGTGTATCAATTCCAGAAAACCCCTCCCCAAACTGCTCTGACAAATCAGCCGACAGTTGTTCAATCAGATGAGAGCCATACTCCGGTTTATCATTTTAGATTTTTGATTGATGATTTTTGATTGGGCTATCGCACACCTAATCACCCTTCAACTATTCGTGTCACCATACCATTAAAAATGAATTTCCCGTTACCCTTTGGGATGTAATGCTTCGTAGTGATTCTTTTTTCAAATCAAAAGTCTAAAATCACCAATCAAAAATCCCCTGACTGTCTTTTTCATTTTAGATTTTGGATTGATGATTTTTGATTGGGCTATCGCACACCTAATCACCCTTCACTTATCCGGGGATTGACCCGGAACGCTCCCGAAGTCACCAGAATACCAAGAAAACCAAAAACCGACAACTGCTTTTGAACCGCTAATTGACGCTAATTTTCGCAAATTCCTATCGCCCACCATCAAAACAACCACACAAGATAACACCGTCACCCCAAGGCATCGAGGGATCTCTTAAAACCAGTCCGCGAAGCGGTCAACAAACCAACAACCAAAAACAAACAACCATCTTTGAACCACAGAAATCACAGAAGGACGCAGAAAAGGGATGAAACCTGAGGGCTAACCAAAAACAAATGACCAAAAACCAACAACCATCCTTGAGCCGCAGATAAAAAGCCCAGATGCACGCAGATAAAGAAATTCGGAAAACTGACCCTTAATAAAACAGAAACTCGCGCCCGCTCATGGGATTCGCTCAAGCCGCAAAGCCGCGAAGAACCAACAACCAGAGGGGAGGCCGGAAGGAACGAAGGATGAGACTTGAAGGCTGAAAGAAAACCAACAACTAACAACCAGAAACCAATTCCACACTCTTGGCCTGTGAAATCTTATTTCATTAGGCTCACATTTCAGCGAAGCGTCCTCTCACACCTCAGCGTAGCGACCCGGCCTTGCCGACAGTGGTGACTGGCTGGGAAAAACACACTGCTGCAAAGGCGAAAAGATTTGGCCGTTAACGGCCAAATTGACCTGGACTCAATAGGCAGGATGAATACCGGGAC
>CAZBTJ010000142.1:0-14804 GCA_964494325.1 uncultured Pirellulales bacterium | reverse complement strand
CGTTTCAAATCCGTGTCAAAGAATAGAGCTTTCAGTCGTCAGCCTTCAGCTCTCAACTCATTTGAATCGCTCTGCGATGCTGGTTTAATAGACCCCTCGGTACCTCGGGGTGACAAGTCGTGGTGATGCGTTATTGCCATGCAAACCCCTTGCTTTATTCGTGAAGATTTGTGTGAATTCGTGGATGAAATAGTTTTTAGTTGTTCGTTGTTAGTTGTTGGTTATTGGTTGTTCGTTTGCCTTCAACCTTCAGTCTTCAGTCTAAACCGCTATTCGTTGGTTTGTAATCCGTGTCAAAAACAAGCTCTCAGCTGTCAGCCATCAGCTATCGGAATGCATTCTGAATTGAAATCACTGCCGGTCGCCTGGATCACCCTTCGCTTAAAATAATAAACAATGGAGGATTGCCGCACTTCGTTCGCAATGACAAACAATCTTATGGGCAAAGCCGCTGCGATGGCTAGTGTTTTCATATGGCTGATGGCTGATTGCTGAAAGCTGACAGCTCTTTTAAGAACCTTCCATCCGATTGTTGTCCAAATCTTAAAGGCTCATTCATTTCCATATCCAAGCCGTCATTGAGGCCGAGTCTGGCTCCATGTGGGAAACTTGTTTGCCAAAGTGGTGACAGGCGTAGGACTCCCACGAAGTGGAACGCGGAGCGTATTTTGACGGCAATGTACGAAAAAGAGGGAAGTCACGAATCGGCACCTGCCCTTCCAAACTTCCTGTCGAAAATACCACATACAATGTCAAACCAAGATTATGGCTCCTTCTAAAGCGAAAACTTACAAAAAAGGCTTACTCTGATAAAACAGGAATGTCCTCGGTTGGCACAGTTGGTAAAATGGAAGACAGTGCGAGTACCTCACATAAAACTTGTAATGAAAGTCACTTAGACACCGCTTGTCCCCCGATGTCATCAAAAAATAAAACGGAGCAGGAAGGATTCGAACCCTCGGTACCTTTCGGTACAATGGTTTTCAAGACCACCGCGATCAGCCACTCTGCCACTGCTCCAGAAGCACATTTTGTGCAAGCAAGTCTCAGATTCTATTCAAATCTCCACTGGGATCAAGGCATTTTTCCCGGAGACGCAACTTTTTTCAAGAAACTACAGACATCTGCCCCTTGCAAGCATCTCGTTTTTTGATTACAAATGAACCTTTTGTAAGAGTTGGCGTATTTTAGTTTTTGAGTACGTACAGCGAGCTTTTTAAGTGATACAAATGAGGTAAAACACATGGCAATGGATGTGAAACAGATCGGAAATCTGGTACAGGAAAAGAGTGATTTTGTTCGTAAACTCTTATCAGAGCTGGACAAGGCTATTGTAGGCCAGCGTTATATGCTCGAAAGAATGATCGTTGGCTTGCTGGCCAATGGACATATTCTACTGGAAGGCGTACCCGGCCTGGCCAAAACGCGTGCCATCACAGCCTTGGCTGCTGCGATTGACGCCAAATTCAGGCGAATTCAGTTTACGCCCGACCTCCTGCCAGCCGACTTGATCGGAACGCAGATATACCGCCAGTCTGATGGTGAGTTTTATACACGCAAAGGCCCGATCTTTGCCAACATCATCCTAGCCGATGAAATCAACCGTGCACCTGCCAAGGTTCAGAGTGCCCTGCTTGAAGCCATGCAGGAACGTCAAGTCACGATCGGTGATGAGACCTTCCCCCTGCCAAAGCCGTTTTTGGTGCTGGCCACGCAAAACCCGATTGAGCAGGAAGGCACCTACCCCTTGCCAGAGGCCCAGCTTGACCGCTTCATGCTCAAGGTCAAGATCGACTACCCGGAAAAGTCTGAGGAACGACAAATCCTCGACATGATGGCTGTGACAAACAAGGTACTTGAAATCGAAGCAGTCACCAATCCAGAGGACATTACCTCTGTCCGGGCTGTGGTGGATGAAATCTATATTGACGAAAAAATCAAGGACTACATCGTGGACATTGTGTGTGCCACGCGTGATCCCAAACAATATGGCCTGGACCTGGATCGTCTGATCAGCTTTGGTGCATCACCCCGAGCCACGATTTACCTGGCCTTGGCGGCCAAGGCCCACGCCTTCATGCAACAAAGAGCCTATGTGACACCCCAGGACGTCAAGAGCATCGGACTCGACGTACTCAGGCACCGCGTAATCGTCAGCTACGAAGCGGAAGCCGAAGATAAAACCAGCGAAGACATCGTCCAAACAATCTTCGACCAGATTGAAGTACCGTAGAACAGTTTTCAGTGTTCAGTAGGCAGTATTCAGTAACCAAAAACCAAAAACCAAACACTAGAAACCAAACACTAGACTATGTTACCCGAAGAGCTGTTAAAAAAAGTCAGGGCCATCCAGATTATGAGCACGCGTGCTGTGGACGCAAGTTTTGCGGGCCAGTATGAGAGCGTGTTCAAGGGCCGGGGTATGCAGTTTGATGAAGTACGCGAGTACCAGCCTGGCGATGATATTCGTGATATTGACTGGAATGTCACAGCCCGGACGGGCAAACCCTACATCAAACGTTTTGTGGAAGAGCGTGAGATGACCATCTTATTTGCTGTGGACCTCAGTGCATCTGGTGCCTTTGGCACAGTCAACAAAATGAAGAATGAGCTGGCCGCGGAGTTTTGTGCAGTGCTGGCCTTTGCAGCATCCAAAAACAATGACAAGGTGGGCCTGGTGATCTTCACAGATCAGATTGAACTGTACATCCCCCCTAAAAAGGGCAGCCGCCATGTATTGCGTGTCATCCGCGAGTTGCTGGCCTTTGAAATGCCCAAGCAGAAGACCAATATCCCTATGGCCCTGGACTATGTGGCCAAGGTGCTACGCAAAAAAGCCACCGTCTTTCTGGTCTCTGACTTTATTGAGGCAGATTTCAAAAAGCCGTTGAGTCTGCTGAATCGACGTCACGACGTCATTGCCGTACCAGTTCGAGATCGCGTGGAAATGGCCATGCCCAATATCGGTCTGATTGAATTGCAGGATGCTGAAACGGGTGAGATCATCCTGATCGATACGTCCAGCGGCGCTTTTCGATCGCAGTACAGTGACAGCAGCACGCGTAACTTTGACAGCTTAAAGTCCATGATGCGTTCCATCAATGTAGACAGCATCCCGATCTACACGGACAAACCCTATGTGCAGGATCTCGTACAGTTCTTTCATATGCGACATGGACGGCGGTAGCTTCCATTTTAGATTTTTAATTTTAGATTTGTAGTTGGATGAGTTTTATATGAACGATCAGAGTGAATTGAATTTTTCTTTGCCGGAAAAAAAGGCCAGTCGCACTGGCTTGTCTGTGGTGATTGTGTTGCTGGTGTGTATCATGGCCAGCCAGATGGGACTATTTTTTGTGATGAGACAACCGCCTGCCTCGCCCCTTGTTGAGACAACAACTCATCTCAATGCAGAACAGACGCGTGCTCTGGCCACCAAGCTGGCACAGCGAAGCCTGTATGATCAGGCAGCCAAGACGTGGCAGGCCTATATCTCACATACGTCACTGTCCAAGTCCGAACAGGCCAAGGCCCTGTTTCAAGTGGCATTGATGCTTGAAAAATCTGATCAATATGATGAGGCGATTGCCTATCTGTATCGCAGTGAACTCACCGAAGACCTGCCCGATCTGGCCACAGAAATTGATGCCCACGTCAAAACATGTTTCGAAAAACTGGGACGCTTTTCTGCCCTGCGATATGAGCTCATGCAACGGACCAGCTTAAAGGGCACACCGGACACAGCAGGCAAGGTCATCGCAGAGATCGGTCCTGAAAAGATTACCGAAGCAGATCTCACAGCCCAAATCGAATCCATGATTGACAGCCAGCTTGCCCCCATGCAGGCGTACATGTCACCGGACCAAGTGCTTGCCCAGAAAAAACGGATGCTTGAACAGGTCAAAACATCCAAGGCCAAACAAGATTTCCTGAACAGTCACCTGGCCCAGGAAATTCTATACCGAGAAGCCGTGGCAGGCAATTTGCTCCAGGACGCTGCTGTCAAATCACAACTCAACAGCATGACGCGGTCTTTGCTGGCCCAAACGCTGCTCAAACAGGCCCTGGCTTCCAAGATCAATATCACCGATTCAGACCTTCAGACCTACTACACAGCCCACCAGGATCAATACAAAGACCCTCAAAAGGCGCGTATAGCCCGTCTCCTCACCGACACTCAGGACTCGGCTAAGGCCTTGATTACAGACTATCAAAACGGGCAAGACTTCGAAGCCCTCGTCCTGGCCCATTCCAAAGATGACCAGACCAAGGCCAACAAAGGTGTGATTGACGCCGATGTCACCCAGAACTCGCCACTGCCCAGTATTGGCAATGTCCCTGAGTTGAACAAGGCCATCTTTGCAGCCCTGCCTGGCGCCGTGCTGGAACAACCCTTCCAAAGCGAACAGGGATGGGAAATCATCAAGGTACTCAGCCAGCAACCTGAACGCCCAAAGACATTTGATGAGGTCAGTCAGCAAGTCATGCAGGAACTGACCCAGCAAAAACAACAGGAAGTCCAGCAAGAACTCATTCAGTCTTTGATGGACAAATACAACGTCGTCATCCACCCCATTCAGAAAAAAACAGATCAGCCCGAATAATATGCTCAAGCAACGCTCTTATCATTGCGGAATCATGGTCCTGCTTTTATTGCTGTCCCTTGCCCTGACAGGTTGTGACAAGACCACCCCGTCGCCCCACAACGGGGCCTTTGCCATTGACCGGGAATTTCCACGCGGCCCACTCACAGTCCACGTGCGTGTGGACAGCAACTCGGTCAGTATTGCCCAACTGTTGACAGTGGAACTCGAAGCCGCGATCCAACAGGGCTACACAGTCAAGATGCCTTCTGTGGATAAGCTTCTCGAGCAGTTTGGCATTGTCGACCGGGATTCCCTGGGTGAAAAACTGGACAAGGATATGCGTACGGTCAAGACCGTGCGATATGAACTGGAACCGTTCTTGACAGGCACATACGACATCCCCGCATTTCAGTTCCAGTTTTTTGACGTAAATGATCCCAACAAAACCTACAGCCTTGACACCGAACCCATCCCAGTAGAGATCACCAGCCTGCTCGGTGAAGACCGTGAAAATCTTGTCATCGAAGACATTGAAGAGGTCGTTGCCCTGCCCACCCAGATTAAATGGCTCTGGATCTGGGTATCCGTGGGTGGGAGCCTGGTCATCGGCATGGGCTGTCTCATGGTCTACCTGAAGAAAAGACGGATCCCTGACATGGTACGTCTGTTCAAACCCGCTCATGACATTGCCTATGACCGCCTGCGACAACTCGTGGCTGAGAACCTCATTGAGTCTGGCGAGTTCAAGACCTTTTACGAACGCATCAGCACGATACTGCGTCACTACATTGAAGATCGTTTCCAATTAAACGCCCCGGAACGGACCACCGAAGAGTTTCTGCAAGAACTCAAACATTCGCCCGCCTTGCCGGATAGTGACAAACAGGACCTGGCCAGTTTCTTAAACCATTGCGACCTGGTCAAATTTGCCAAACATGAGCCCACACAAGAGCAGATTCAAACCACCTTTGATCTGGTTAAGAACTTCATTGAAAAAACAAAATCCATAGAGCACCAGGTGGATATCACAGATGTCGCCCAATCAGCATCCACAGGAGGCAATGTTTAGCATGGATTTTCAGGCCCCCTTGGTATTGTGTTTGTTGGTCTTACTGCCCGTGCTGGGTGTGTGGCAATGGCGAAAGCAGCATACGGCATCAGTGCGTTTTTCCTCTATCACCACATTGAAAAAAAGCCCGATATCCTGGCGTGTACGCCTGCGACCCGTGCTTTTTCTAGTACGTTTATTGTGCATCGCGTGCGTCATCGTGGCACTCGCTCGACCTCGTAAGGGGACGGTCCTGTCTGAAATTTCCTCGGAAGGTATTGCCATTGAAGCCGTGGTTGACCGATCCGGCAGTATGCAGGCAGAGATGGATTATAATGGGGATGAACTCAACCGATTAGATGTGGTCAAACGTGTGTTATCAGAATTTATTCAAGGCAACAAGCACCAGTTTGAAGGCCGAACCGGTGATCTTATTGGCTTAATTACCTTTGCACGATATGCAGACACGACCTGCCCACTGGTACTAAGCCACTCTGTATTGCTCGAGTTTCTTAAACAGACCAAGCTCGTGACAATACGATCTGAAGATGGCACTGCTATTGGTGACGCCCTTGCGCTGGCCGGGGCCAGACTTCAAAAGGCCGAAGAAGAAATCCAAAGACGCCGAGTCTCATTGAGTATGGCCGATGCCAATGATCTACCCGACGGCTTCCAGATCAAAAACAAGGTCATCATCTTGCTGACCGATGGTCAGAATAACGCAGGCGAATACGCCCCACTCAAGGCCGCAGAACTGGCACGCGACTGGGGCATCAAGATCTACTCCATTGGTATTGGTTCAGATCAAGCCTTTACCACAGTGCAAACGGCCATGGGCAACTTTAAGATGCCCGCACAAAACGATCTGGACGAACCCCTGCTCACAAAACTCGCTGAAACCACCGGCGGTTTTTATAGACGTGCTGACAGTGCCAAGGCACTCACAGATATTGTCAAGACCATTAATGACCTGGAAAAATCTGAGGTAAAGACCCTGCAATACACCCAGTATTCAGAACAGTTCATGCCCTGGATCTGGGCAGCACTTGGCCTGCTTTTGATAGAGATTCTGGCAAGTTGCACTGTGTTCAGGAAGATACCGTAAAATAGCTTTCAGCTCTCATCAGCGATCAGCTGTCAGCAATTACGAACTCAAAATTGAGAACTAAGAATTACAACTATGCTTGGAAATGAATACGCATTGTGGCTGTTGTTTTTGATACCTGGGATTGTGGTCCCTGTGTATGTGTGGTGTTTTCTGCGCAAGGCCAAGACCCTGAAGTTGTTGGCCACGCATGAGATGCTCAAAAAGATCAATGTGGGCGTGAGTCTGGAACGCCAGATCTTCAAGGCAGTGCTCATCCTGCTGGGATTGGCCGTGCTGATTGTGGCGTTGACACGACCCCGATGGAATCCCAAGCCGCAGCAGATCAAACGTCAGGGCCGTGATATCGTGGTGCTACTGGATACGTCTCGATCCATGCTGGCCGAAGATATTCGTCCCAACCGTCTGGAGCGCTCAAAACAGGCCATTAAGAACCTGCTCGAACAGCTCCAGGGTGACCGTATTGGCATTGTCACCTTTGCAGGCAATGCCACGGTCAAGTGCCCACTCACCCAGGACTATGCCTTTGTACGAATGGCCCTGGCAGATATCAGCACAGAAAGCACCACTCGCGGCGGCACCTTGATAGGTGATGCCATTCGAAAGGCTGCCACTGACGTGTTTGACAATCAAAGCCGTGAATTCAAGGACATCATCCTCATTACAGATGGGGACGATCACGAGAGCTTTCCTGAGCAAGCGGCCGAAAAGGCAGCCGAACAGGGGATTCGTATCATCGCTGTGGGATTGGGCGATGAAGATACCGGCGCCCGCATCCCGATCACAGATGCTCAGGGCAATCAACGTTACCTGACATATGATGGCGAAGAGATCTGGATCAAATTGAATGGGGACAAACTTCGAGAGATCGTCTCTGCCACAGAGGGCGGCCTGTACTTGGGTGTTGGCCCCCAGGAAACCCTGGATCTGGGACAAATCTACGAAACAGCCATTGCCACAGCAGAAAAACGTGAACTTGAGTCCATGACTCTGACGCAATATGATGAAAAATTCCAGATCTTTTTGGTCTTGGCCATGATCCTTTTGATCAGTGAGGTGTTTATCAGTGAACGCAAAAGGGGTTAACTTCAAAATCGTGATGCTGTTGCTGGCCTTGGGGACATCGCCCCTCTGGGCGGCCAGCGCCAAATCTCTGGTCAAGCAAGGCAATCAGGCCTATGCTGAAGGAGACTATCTCAAGGCAGTCACCCAGTACGACCAGGCCTTGACAGATGCGCCCAAAGCCATAGTCCCCTTGTTTAACAAGGCCAACAGCTACTACCACATGGATGATCTGGGTCAGGCGATTGAGTTGTATCGAGATGTAGACCTCAAGGCCAAGGATATGACCCTGGTAGAAAAGGCCCGGTACAATCTGGGCAACTGCGTGTATCAACAAGGGGTCAAGCAACGTGATTCAGACCTGCAAAAGGCCGTGGATCACATGAAGGACGCTATCTCGCACTGGCAGCGGACTATCAAGGTCAATCCGAAAAACACCAAGGCTGGTCACAATATTGAAGTGGCTCGTCTGACCATCAAAGACATCATGGATCAAATCAAACAGCAGCAGGATCAACAAAAAGATGATCCTAACCAACCTCAAGATCCCAATCAGCAGCAGCAACCCTCTGATCAACAAAAACAAGACGGCCAAAAACAAGATCAACCCCAGGATCCCAATCAATCCCAGGATCAGCAAGACCCCAATGAGGGTGAACAAAAGCAGCCGGACCCAAATGAGGATCAGAACAAGGATCCCAATGAATCACCCCAATCTCAATCACGGCCAGATCAAGCTCAAGAGGAAAAAGACAAGGTTCAGCAGGACATGACAGCCCAGGCCATCCTGGACAAAGAGCAGCGTCAAAAAGATGAACGCAAAATGCGTCAAAGATCTGGTTATCAAAAGGTCGATAGGGACTGGTAGATGAAGCATTTAAACCATAGACCCTATCTAACTTTGGCTCTGAGCCTTTTTGCCTGCACTGCAGCCTACGCCCAGATTCGGGTTGTAGCCCAGGTAGACGACTCACAACCCCTCTACATAGGCAAGCGATTTGTATACTCTGTGATCATTGACGGCGATAAGCAACCCGGGCAGGTAGACACCTCAGCCTTGACTGCGTATGATCCGCAGTCAGCGGGTACGCGTGACCTGTCACAAACCAGTGTCCAGATATACAATGGCAGACGCACTGTCAATGAAGTCAAGCGTCTGGTCATGAACTACACACTGCTGGTCAAATCACCCGGCACCATCACCCTGCCGCCAATCCCCGTGATTGTTAACAAAAAAACATACCGCACCAATCCTGTGGAAGTCACCGTGCTGAAACCAGGCGCCACGGACAAACTTGACCTGAAAGTGACGCTCTCCGACACCACCTGCTATGTGGGTCAACCCGTGATCATGACGGCTCATTTTTATGTGGCTGCCAACACGGAAGTGAAAGACTTCAGCATTAACGTCCCCGGATTTGACGCAGATCGATTTATCCTGGATGACCCGGTTGTCCCGAATGACGCCAAACAATACAAAATCACCTCGGGCCTGCCTGTATACGTAACCCAGACCAATGTGTTGCACAAGAACAGGCAATGCATAGACGTGGCCTTGAGCAAGGTATTGATCCCCAAGGCGCCAGGTCTCCATACCCTCGGTCAAACCTCAGTCTCTGCCTCTCTGGCCGTGGGGCGAGCACGTTCTAACGATCCCTTCGAAAACATGGGCTTTTTTGGCAGTAGAAAACGCTACGCCCAGTTCATGGTCACAGCCCCAGCATTGGATCTAAACGTACGTCCCCTGCCAATCCAAGAACAGCGGGCCAACTTCTCCGGGCTGGTGGGTCGATACAGCATCCAGGCCAGTGCCTCGCCTGTGCAGGTCGACGTGGGCCAGGCCATTACCCTGACGCTCCAAATCGGTGGCAATGCCTATCTCAACCCGGTTCAATGGCCAGACCTGGAAGCCAATGAAGAATTGGCCTCACATTTCTCCATCCCACCGGAACGCTCGGCCCCCGTTGTAGAAAACGGGTTTAAGGTCTTTACCCAGACCCTGCGGGCCAACAGCCATGATGTCACACGAATTCCCCCCATTGAGTTGAGCTACTTTGACCCGGACAAGGGGGAGTATGCCGTTGCCAAAACCCAACCCATAGCCCTGGACGTGGCTGAAACCAAAACACTCACAGCTCAGGACATTGAGGGTCGCCTCAACACCCCTGTCAACCGAAGAATCCAGGCAATCCAACAGGGTCTGTCTACAAACACGCAAGATCTGGACGCCCTGGTCAATCAAAGATTCACTCTGCTCGGCTCAGCCCTGTCACCGGTACTGGCACCCCTCTGGCTTCTGCCTTTAATAGCACTCGTGGTCAGCATCACGACCAAAATGATCACCCACACGAATCCAGCGAAAATTGCCCATAAACGCCATCAAAATGCGGCATCCAAAACCATCAAGCTACTCCGGGCATGGCAGACCATTGCCGAAGATCATCAAAATGAACATGTGGCCCTGGCGTTAAAACAATTCATGGGAGAACGTTTTGACCGCACAGGTGCAGCACTGACACCTGAAGACTGTTTCCAAATCCTCAAAGACCACGAACAAGACACGACATTGGCAAACGAATATAAAACAGCCCTAACCCAATGCGAAGCATCGCAGTATGCGCCAATGCGTCAGGATGTGGATCAACAGACCGTGGAACACGCCATCAAGCTCATCCAAACCATCCATAAGCAAGTAAAACTATGAAAACAAGATTGCTCATATTTCATTTGACCGTGGCTGCTCTATGGATGAGCCAAAGCCCTGTGGCCCAGGCGGCACTCACCTCAGATGAAGCCACGTCCCTGTATACACAGGCCAATGATGCCTTTGCTCAGGCCATCGAACAAAACGACACATCCCTGGCCAAGAGTCAATTGGACAAATCCATCCTGCTCTTTGAACGCCTTATCCAGGAAGGTGACATTGACAACGCCAAACTCTACTACAATCTGGCCAATGCCTACCTGCACAACCATGATATTGGCAAAGCCATTCTCAATTACCGTCGAGCCGAGGCCCTGGACCAAAAAAATGAAGACATTCAAAAGAATTTAACTTTTGCACGCTCTCGTCGCATTGACCAGGTTGACCTCGAAACCCAGACCCGCATCTTGCACACCCTGTTTTTCTGGCACTACGATTTTGGACTTCAAACCCGGTTTGCCCTGGCCTGTATTTTCTTTGGCTTGACCTGCACGTGCCTGACACTGATGCTCTGGCGAACACGGCGAAACGCCTATTTCATTGGGTCCCTAATTTGTTTGGGCCTATGCCTGTGCTTAGCCGTTTCCATTGGCATCACACGAGTCCAAAACAGAACCACCCATTTTGGCGTCATCACGGCGCCACAGGTTACGGCCCGACAGGGAGACAGTGACGGCTTCCCTCCGAGTTTCAAAGACCCGCTCCATGCGGGCACAGAATTCCTCCTGCTCGAAGTCCGCCCCAATTGGCTCCATATCCAACTGGACAACGGCTCCAAGGCCTGGATACCGGATGACGCCGGAAAAGTCATTTAGGAACGGGTACAAAACCTCCGATTCACGGTTGACAAAACAAGTTAATCTCGCGGTAACCCACCGTGAACAGTGAGCCTTTTGACCAGGAACGAACACACGATTGCCAGTTAGGTTTTCTGCCTGCCCTTGGCCACATCGCTGCTATCAGGACGCTGCAAAACCGTTATAATCGCTACAACCGGAAGCGAATAACTGGCGTGATAAGGAACCCAATGTGCAAAAAATTCTCCGCAGCCATGCCACCTCCTCTTGGCAGCCCTTAACCTCTATAGAACCTAGCGTCAGTCATTACTCAAGTTTTGCGTACTTCAAATGCAGGAAATTGCACTTTTTATTCTTACAGTAAAGCCGAAGCGATCGCAGGTAACAGCCTTTTGGCCTGTGATTGTCCTGAATGGGACGGCGCCTTATATAAGGTTTTTTTGTCGTAAGAATTGAGCAAGCTTGAACGGCAAACCCCTTTTTGCTATAATGGAACTCCCTTCCTGGCGTAATAATGTACATTTTATTGAGGAAAGATGATGAGAAGGGTATTTGTCAGATCTATTGTTCTCACAGGCAAGACAAAACGATATGGGGCTCATCTATGAAGTTTAAGGACACTGTCGTTTCTATAAGTTTACTGGTTTTTCTTGGGATAGTTGGCATGTCCGCTGAGGCAGGTACGTTGACAGTCTCACCCTCAGATGCATGGAGCTCTGAGGTTGTGTTTCCGGCAGATCGCCTGTTTTCTCGCGGCACGTCCAAAGACAGCGTCAGGTGGGTCAAGTTTTCAATTCTACTGGGCCCGTACGACGCCAATATCGTACACTTTCAAGACTGCCGAAAATATGTATTTCACTATGAATTTGCGGCCGTCAACCTGGACCCGTTTATGGACATGACGTATGCCCAATTTAATGCTGTGACTCTGCTTGAACAAAATCAACAGGCGATCCTGGGCACCGTGATTCTACCGCCTTTGGTCAGTGCCCGAAAAACAGACATTCAGGAATATGGCATTCAATTTGTGCGACAGGATCCCTTTACACGAGAAGAGATTGCCGAATTGTACTATCGTGTGAAGAATTCTGTACAGGCAAACCCCAATGTTCAGGCATTTTATTTTCCCACCTATGAACAAAAGGCCGTGGCTCAGATCCATGAAGACTGGTTTGCTTCGCAGGGTATCCCATTGGGATCAACAGCACGCTGGGCTAATGGCAATACCTGCTATTCTCAAGGCTGGGCTTTGGGTACTGTGAAATTTGTGACAGCCTCCAACATTGATCATGCGTATCAAATAGGTGAGCTAACGCCCCTGGACATTCTGCTCACAGATGGCATCCCTGCGGAATTACCCTATGTGGCTGGAATCGTGTCATTGGTGCCGTCTACGCCCAATAGTCATGTGGCGATCCTGGCCAATACGTATACAGTACCATTCGTGTATCTGGCATTGGCTCCAGAAGCTCAACTCGCTCAAGATCTGGTGGGGCAGCGTATCATATTGAGCGTATACAATGATGCACTCGGTGGCTGTGATACACGCATGCTCGACACTGAAGGTCTGATAAGTGACACCATTGTGTCTGACATCCTTGAACTCAAAAAACCCATACCTTTGGCCGTTTCTTCGATCAAAGACTTTGGAGATGTGAGCATCCCCACAGAACTGACACAGCCCAACGATATTTGTTATGTGGGCGGCAAAGCTGCGAATTTTGGCATTCTGAGGGAGAGCATCCCAGATCGCAGTCCCAAGAGTCTGGCCTTGACTTTTGATGTGTGGAATGCGTTTCTGGATCACCCTGTCACTCAGGTGGAACCCGTGGTGGTACCCCCCCGGTGGTTTTGCGCTCGTGTATGCTGATAGTGATGCGAATCAAGGGCCTTTGCATACTGATTTCAGACTGGCCAGGGAGGGTGAATCCATAGCACTGATCGCCTCAGACGGTGTGACAATCCTGGACGAGTTGACGTTTGACGCTCAACAGCAAGATATCTCCCTGGGGCGTGTAACCGATGGTTCAGAACTGTGGCAGTCCTTCAATAGTCCGACGCCGGGTAGCCCTAACTCAGAACAGACCCCAGCTTTGCCCTGCCACCTTGTGATCAACGAGTTCATGGCGAACAATGCTGCGACGCTGGAGGACCCAGATGAAGCAGGAGACTGGCCTGATTGGATTGAACTGTACAATGGATCAGACCACGCCATTACTTTAAATGGGTTGTATCTTACCGATGATGTGAATAATCCCACCAAGTGGCGTGTTTCAGCTGCCATGACAAGCCCTACATTACGTGAGGAAATTCAAAATCGCCTGGCCAAGTATCCAGCCTATCCACCGGCAAACATGCAACAGTTGACCGTGGATCTGGAGATCATTCGCACCCTGTTTAGAGATCCGGGAGTTACCGCGTTTCCAGAGCCGCTAAAAAGCACGATTCTGGATCGACTGGCCTCCCCTGACTCAGGATTTGACCCCAATGCCATGTTGAGGTTTCGCAGTTCCACCAATGTTGAAGACAGTGCAGATTTCACTGGGGCTGGTTTGTACGATAGCTACAGCGGGTGTCTGCAAGACGATCTACTGGATGATGAGACTGCATGCTCTTGCGATCCCAATCGACTCTCTGAGCGTAGTGTCTTTGACGCCATTCGAAAGACCTTTTCCAGTTTTTACAATGACAATGCCTTTTTGGAGCGTTTGCGTAGAGATGTGAATGAGGCTGATGTGGGTATGGCCGTGTTGGTGCATCATTCTTTCCCAGATGAGTTGGAACTGGCAAACGGCGTGGCCACAATTGACAGAGATGAGCAATACGGTAATCTGGTGATCAATCTGGTCACACAAGCCGGTGCCGTGTCCGTGACCAATCCAGTGGATGCATCCATACCTGAAGAGGTACTGGTGCAAGTGCTACCCACCGGGGCTGTGCTCCCTAGACTAACGCAATCCTCCAGCCTCGTGCCTTTGGGTGGCACTGTGATGGCCTGGCGCGATGATTACGTGACGCTCGGGAGCATTCTCAAACAGGTGTATGATCAGTTTGGGTTGGTCACCGGTAAACAGGCATATGCGTTAGACCTGGAGTACAAGCTTATGGCACCTGGCGGCCAGGTTGTACCTGAGGGTGGCCTGGTCATCAAGCAGGTGCGTCAAATGCCAGAACCGAATCAGGTGGCAGATCAAACGCCGTTTTTGATCAACACACCGGTGACATATGAAGTCTATCCGGGTGAATTCTCACTGCTTGAGCCAACGGATCTGTTTTCTGACCATCGTTTGAAGTGTCGCATGACACTGGCAACACATACTACCGCTCTTAATGCCAGTGCTTTGGATCTAGGATTGTATACGACGATGACCTTGGAATACCTGGATGGCGATCATGTGGAAACAATTACCCTGAATCCAGGCGATGTTCACACCGCCGGAGCTAACAGCACAACAGATGCGTGGGGCGTGTCCACACAGGCCGATGAGCGTCTGTATCACCT
>CAZBTJ010000141.1:6625-14943 GCA_964494325.1 uncultured Pirellulales bacterium | reverse complement strand
GGGCACCGACCCAATCAATAAAACAAGGTTTGATATTTAACAGAAAACGACTCGGAATGTCAATGATGTAATTTGGGAAACTTGTGAATTAATCGTTATAAGAAGGGGGCTTACGTTCTGGTTTTTTGAAATCAGCCATCTGTTGAGCCCAATCGGAGACATCACTACGCGACTGTTTCAGTGTGTCTGTGGATTTCTCTTCTTCGGTCATGTTCTCTTCTTCTTTGTCGAGCTTGCGTTCATTCCACCAGTAAGCACCCCATCCAATTGCCAGAAGTGGCACAAAAATGCCCATCAATATTTTATACCACGCCATGTTCAGGTCCTTTAGCCCACTGTTTTATTGACTCATTCATGATCAAAAATCCATAATACAATAAAACGCGAGACAGGTCAAGTTTGCACAGCCCAACGCTCAAGGACGCCGGGGCAAAAAAAACTGGGTAAATCTCTGTTGCCTCTTGGTTTATGTTTGTTAGAATGGAGGGTTTGTGTTGATTGCCCTGAGAGCAGGGTTACATGCCGGGAGGTTGTAATGGCGATACAATCAGATAAAACGATTAAGATCAGCGGGGCTGCTGAACATAATCTAAAGCATATTAGTCTGCGTATCCCCAGGGATCAGATGGTGGTGATCACCGGGATCAGCGGATCAGGCAAGAGTTCTTTGGCCTTTGATACGATCTACGCAGAAGGGCGGCGCAAGTATATGGAGTCCTTGAGTGCCTACGCCAGGCAATTCTTGGAGCAGATGCAGAAACCTGCCGTGTCTGAGATTTCGGGCCTGCCACCCACCATTGCCATTGAGCAGCGAAGCGGCAGCAGTAATCCTCGCTCCACCGTGGCTACCACCACTGAAATCTACGATTATTTACGTTTACTCTTTGCCCGAGCAGGGCAACCTCACTGCTGGGTGTGCGGCCAGGAGATCACCAGTCAGCATTCTTCCCAGATTGTCGAGTCCGTGACGGAGCGTCCGGAGGGGACCAAGGTGCAGGTGTGCGCCCCCTTGGTCCGAGGCAAAAAAGGGGCGCACAAGGAGATCTTTGCCAATGTCCAAAGGGAAGGATTTGTTCGCGTACGCGTGGATGGAGCGGTGTACGACGTTAGAAATCTTCCCGAGCTGAATAAGAACCAGGCACACGACATTGCGGCCGTGGTGGATCGTCTCATTATGAAATCCGGAGTGCGGGTTCGTTTGGCTGATTCTGTGGAAACCGCCTTGAAGTTGTCGGACGGCAATCTTCTTGTTCTATTTCAGGAGCCTGAGGGCAAAAAGGGTGAGTGGGAAGAGGTGGTGTACAGCGAAAAATTTGCCTGTCCCGACCATCCTGAAGCAAGTTTGGAGGAATTGTCGCCCAGATTGTTCAGTTTTAACAGTCCGCATGGGGCGTGCCGCAGTTGTGATGGCCTGGGTACGATTCTTGAATTTGACCCGGATTTAATTGTGCCGGACAAGACGGTGTCTCTTGAAAATGGGGCCATCACAGCGTGGCGCAAAGGCGGCAAACGCATGAACATCCTGTACAATCGGTTGGTCAAGCGTTTTTGTCGTGACTTAACCATCAGCAAGGCTGTGCCCTATTCTGAGATCCCCAAAGAGGCCCAGCGCGTGCTTATGTACGGCTCAGATGCAATGGACAAGAAAAAACACGGTGTGGCCTTTGAGGGTGTCATTCCCAACCTGACACGTCGCTGGCAAACAACCACCAGCGAATATGTCAAGGCCAAGTTGCACACGTATCTGTCTGAGCAGCCATGCCAAAAATGCGAGGGGGCTCGGTTGCGTAAAGAGGCCATGGCTGTGACTGTGGTGGATAAGAACATCAATGACGTAACCTGTATGAGCATTCAGCAGGCCCAGACGTTTTTTGAAAACCTCAGTCTGGACAAGGAAAAGACCCTCATTGCCTGTCAGATTGTCAAGGAGATCAAGGCACGGCTGAGTTTTATGATGGATGTGGGGCTGGGTTATCTGACACTCAACCGGATCAGTGGCACATTATCCGGCGGTGAAGCTCAACGAATCCGACTGGCCACCCAGGTGGGCAGTGGCTTGGTGGGTGTGTGTTATGTGTTGGATGAGCCCACCATTGGTCTTCACAATCGTGACAATGATCGTCTTCTGGGAATTCTCAAGCAACTGAGCAACATTGGCAATAGTGTGTTGGTCGTGGAACATGACGAAGACATGATCAGGCAGGCGGACCACATTGTGGATATCGGGCCTGGTGCTGGACGCAATGGCGGTCAACTGGTGGCTCAGGGTACATTGGCTGATATTTTGGCGTGCAAAGAATCGGTGACAGGTCAGTACCTTTCGGGCAAACGTGAGATTGCTCTGCCCAGCAAGCGTCGCAAATACAGCCTGCGAAAATGTATTGAAGTCAAGGGGGCCAAGCAGAACAATCTGAAGGATATCAGTGTGAAGTTCCCGCTTGGCACATTCACTTGCGTCACTGGCGTCTCCGGTTCGGGCAAGAGTACCCTGGTGAATCAAATCATGCTCAAAGCCTTGAAACGTCGTTTGTACCAGTCTCGTGAAAAACCGGGATTGCACAAGACGGTGTTGGGTTCCTCTTTGATCGACAAGATCATTGAAATTGATCAATCGCCCATTGGCAAGACACCCCGCAGCAATCCCGCGACCTATACAGGGGCCTTTGACGAGATTCGCAAACTTTTTGCCTTAACGCGTGAAGCCAAAATACGCGGGTACAAGGCGGGGCGATTCAGCTTTAATGTCAAGGGCGGGCGATGCGAGTATTGCCGGGGGCAGGGCACAAAAAAGATTGAGATGCATTTTCTCCCGGATGTGTACGTCACGTGCCAGCAGTGCAAGGGGGCACGATATAATCCGGAGACCCTGCAGATTTCATACAAAGGCAAAAACATTGCCGATGTGTTGGATATGCGTATTGAAGAGGCCGTGGTGTTTTTTGCGAGTTTTCCTGCGATTGTTCGTATCCTGCAGACGTTGTGTGATGTGGGCCTGGGGTATGTGCAGTTGGGCCAGGCGTCCACGACCCTATCCGGTGGCGAAGCGCAGCGAGTCAAGCTGTCGTCAGAATTGGCCAAGAAGGCCACAGGGCACACGCTCTATCTTTTGGATGAACCCACCACAGGCCTGCACTTTGCCGACATTCACAATCTGCTGGCCGTGCTTCAGCGTCTTACCGATATGGGCAACACGATCATTGTGATCGAGCACAATCTTGATGTGATCAAGGTGGCGGATTATATTATTGATCTGGGCCCCGAAGGGGGAGATGAAGGTGGTGAGGTGGTGGTGGTTGGCCCCCCTGAGAAGATTGTGGCATGTGAACGGAGCTATACGGCCCAATATTTGAAACCCAAACTGATACAAACCTAGACAAAAAGAAGTAAGACCGCTTCGCTGTCAGAGGCGAGATTTGAGATGGGAATTTTGACATGGTCACACCCGCACTTCAATGGATTGGAAACGCTTACGGCTATCTGGAATTGATTGATCAACGGCTTTTGCCTGGGTCCGTGGACAAGCTGAAAGTGCGTGACACGGTGACACTCTTTGATGCCATTAGAACGTTGGCTGTACGTGGTGCGCCGGCCATCGGTGTGGCAGCGGCCTATGGGTTGGTGTTGGCGGTTCAGGCTTTCTCCGGAAAGACCGCTGCAGAGGCGATTGTGCATGTCAAGGCCCAGGCCGAGTATCTGGCCAAGTCACGGCCCACGGCTGTGAATCTATTCTGGGCCCTGGATCGTGTGACACAGGCGGCCGGTCAGTTTGTGAAGAATCAACCCTACGCAGATCGTGAGACACTCTTGGACTGCATCTTTCAGGAGGCGCAGGCCATCTGTCAGGAAGATGTGGCCATGTGTTTGCGCATTGGCCAGAACGGTCAGGCCTTTATTCAGGACGGATTTGGGGTATTGACTCACTGCAATGCCGGCGCCCTGGCCACGGCCGGGCAGGGGACTGCATTGTCACTCATGTTTGAAGCTCAGACACAAGGGACCGAGTTTACCGTCTACGCAGATGAAACAAGACCGCTGCTCCAGGGGGCTCGACTCACCGCCTGGGAACTCCAGAATGCCGGCGTGCCTGTCAAGCTCATCTGTGACAACATGGCCGGCTGGCTCATGAAGCAGGGCGTGATCAATATGGTGGTTACGGGAGCAGATCGTATTGCTGCCAACGGGGACTCGGCCAATAAGATAGGCACCTACAGTCTCAGTCTCCTGGCCAAGGCCCACGACATTCCCTTTTACATTGCAGCGCCGTCGAGCACCTTTGACCTGTCCCTGGCATCCGGTGACAAAATCCCCATTGAAGAACGGGATGCCCATGAAGTGACACAGATTTGTGACACCGTGATTGCACCCAAAGATATCAACGTGCGAAACCCCGCCTTTGACGTAGCGTTCGCCCAGAATATCACTGCCATTGTGACAGAAAAGGGTGTGATCGAATATCCCACCACAGAAAAGATACAACAGCATTTTGCCCAATAAAGCCACTGCCTATATGAGGATTTGACTTGTGCCCAGTAAATATATAAAACGCATTTTATCTGCCAAGGTCTATGACGTGGCCCGGGAAACGCCGATTGATGCCATGCAGTCCCTGAGCGAACAGTTTGGCAATCAGATCCTCACCAAACGTGAAGACCTTCAACCTGCGTTCAGCTTTAAACTTCGCGGCGCCTACAATAAAATAGCTCACCTGTCTGCTTCAGAACGAAAGAAAGGTGTGGTGGCGGCTTCTGCAGGCAATCATGCTCAAGGTGTGGCCATCTCCGCCCGGCATCACAAAACCCGGGCCACCATTGTCATGCCAGTGACCACACCGGCCATTAAAATTCGTTCCGTGAAAACCCTGGGTGGCGACTGGACCCAGGTGGTCATCCATGGCGATCGGTTTGACGACGCTTGCAAGCATGCGATTCAGCTTTGCGAAGACAGGGGGGCTACCTTTGTCCACCCCTATGATGACCCTGACGTCATTGCCGGGCAAGGCACGATTGGCATGGAAATTCTCCGTCAGATCTCGGGTCCCCTGGATGCTGTTTTTATCCCGGTGGGCGGCGGTGGTCTGATTGCTGGCATCGGCACCTATATCAAATATCTCCGGCCTGACGTCCGGATCATTGGTGTCGAAGCCGAGGATTCAGCCTGTCTGGAGGCTGCCCTCGCTGCGGGGCGACGTGTCACTCTACCTAGCATTGGCATCTTTGCAGACGGCGTGGCTGTGGCCACCATTGGCAAAGAGACCTTTCGCCTGGCCAAACACTGTGTGGATGAAGTGGTGACAGTCAGCAATGATGAAATCTGTGCCGCTGTCAAGCTCATCTTCGATGATACGCGTTCCATCACAGAACCGGCCGGCGCCCTCTCCCTGGCCGGGCTCATCCGCCATGTCAAGGAAAAGAGGATTCGTCATAAAACACTGTTGACCATCAATAGCGGTGCCAATGTCAACTTTGATCGCCTGCGATATGTGTCTGAACGGTATGGCGTGGGTCAGCAAACTGAAGCCATGCTGGGCATTACCATTCACGAACGGGCCGGTGCCTTATTGGCGCTCTGTGACGCCCTGGTCGGTCACGACATCATAGAGTTTAACTACCGATACGACAACCCCAACCGGGCCAACATCTTTGTGGGCGTCACCATCGAACAGGGTCTCAACGGTCGAAAAGCGCTGATTCAGCGACTAAAGAAGAAAGGATTTGATCTGGTCGACCTCTCTGGCAATGAACTGGCCAAGCTGCATGTTCTTCACATGGTGGGGGGACGCATTCCCTCCGCAGACAAAGAGCGGGTCTTTCAATTTGAATTTCCTGAACGCATGGGCATCTTACGTGAGTTTTTGACGCGCATGCAACAGCGATGGAATATCTCCCTGTTTCACTACCGGCAACACGGCGGCACCTACGCCAACGTGCTCATCGGTCTCCAGGACAATCCCAGTAACACCACCAGCATTGATGATTTTCTGAAAGAATGGGAGTATCCGTTCATCGAAGAAACCGACAACCCAGCCTATCGACTCTTCTTTAGGGCCGAGTAAACGCACCTATAGAATGTCACACTGAGGCGGCACCCTCTCTGGCTGCGTTATTCACAGGACTTTTGCAAAAAGCCCTGTGGTGTACAGTTTTTGGTTTTCAGTTTTTAGCAAAACGCGTTTTGCCTACTGTAAACTGTCTACTGTAAACTGTAAACTTGAAGTTTTCAAAACTTCAGTTATTTGCACAGGGTATGTTCCCAGATGAGGCTGGGGTAGTCCTGCTCTGTCAACTGTGTCCACGTCCCTTCAAAGTCCCAGCCTGCATCAATGAATGTGTTGGGATCGGTCATCTGTGCCGTGGTTTTTCCGGGCACGTCGAAGTTTTCGACAGCCGCATTGGGATCAAATGTGTGGGTCATCAGGCCGACACCCGATGTCTGGCCCGATATCTGCGTGTCCCATAGGCTCGAATAAAAGGGGGGGCGTGGGCCTCCGTAATCCAGATGCCCTATAAACCCTCCAAGCGTTGGAGAAGCGTTTGAAGACATGTTTCCTGAAACAACGACTGCAGCATAACAATCGGCCAGCATTTTAGTGTGATTCCCTCTGATTTCTCCGATGAAACCTCCGGCAGTACTTCCTTGAACATCCCCGATGCTATAACAATCACTGACAGGCAAACGGTATCCCTTATAGAGTGATCCTATGAGTCCACCACCTATCTCATCGGCATATACTGAACTGACTGAGAAGCTCTCAAGGCACATGTCTGCCTGAGCGTCCATCCGTCCGATCAGACCCCCAATCACGGTTTTTCCGCTTACTGTGCCTTGTGTCCGGCTTTTCAGAATGCTTCCTTTTTCAGTGCCAGTCAGTCCTCCGACATTCTCCTCTCCTGTGATATCGCACAGAGACGTGCATTCTATGATGTATCCCTCGTTAAACCCCATCAGGCCACCGACGGAACTATAGCCGTTCACGCTGCCCTGGGAGTCACATGCTTCAAGGATGCCTCGGCCCGAGTGATCGTCTCTACCCACCAGTCCACCAATATTATTCTGATCACCCATGACACTGACATCTGTACTGCAATGGGTGATGAGGCCTTGGTTCTGGCCCACCAGGCCTCCCACGGTATCGATACCTGTTGCCAGGCCTGAGGCAAAACAGTGCTTTAAAACACCCCTATTGTATCCCACAAGGATGCCCACATTTTGAGCCCCCCAGATGTGACAGTCTTCAAGCCTTAGGTTTCGAATCAGGCCTCTGTTTGAGCCAAATAAACCTGTGGGTTCCTCAAATTCAGAGTGAATGACGAGATTCCGAATCGTGTGTTTATTTCCGTTGAACACGCCTGTGAAGGCGTGGAATGCCCAACCTGCTTCAGCGACAACATCTCCAGGGGCAATAACTGAACGGTTAAAGAGACGACTTTGTGAAAGATTGGGATCCAGGTCCAGGTCTGACATCAAAATATAACACTGACCTAGCAGATCAGGGTCTTGCCCCAAAGCAAGGAGCTGTTCTACTGTTTCGATTTCGTAGGGATCATTTGGCGTTCCCGTGCCTGTGGTGAATGGTTCGATTGCATTGGCTATGACTACAAACCATGAAACCAGGGTGACTACAGACAGACAGGTTTTGTATTGGTGATTAATCATGGTTTGCCTCCTTTAAGAAATGAGATGTGGATAGACACTTGAGTCTGGGATAACCTTGTCCTGGTGTTTGAGTCCATGTGGCGTCATAGTCCCATCCGGATTGTTCAAATGTATTCGGGTCCATCATTTGTTCTGTGCTTTTTCCTTGCAGGCCTGTTTGAGATGTGTCGAGTGGCCAAGACGGAGGGTTGCTGATGCGAATCCCCTCGGATTGCTCGGTTATGTCTTTGTCCCAGAAACAAGAAGACAGGTGTTGTAGATGTTCTTGTGCACGTTCCTGAGAAGTCTGCAACTTTCCGATGAAGCCTCCAAGTGTCGATTCGCTGATTCCGGAGACTCGATTTGCGGCATAACAGTCTGTTAATGAGCATGTGCTTGAGGGCATCATTGAAAAATCTGCAGATCCCAAAAAACCGCCCGCAATGTTTGCTTTAACCTCTCCCAAGGCATAGCATTCCGAAATGATCGTTTGGTTAAGTTGGAGGTCTCCAATGAAACCACCTCCCACCTGATCTGCATACACAGAACTTGAGGAAACATTCTTGGATAGATACGTGGTGAAGAGCCCACTCAGCATGTTCATCGCTTCCCCGATAAATCCACCCACATTTGTATGGCCCCGGACCGACCCATGAGTTTGGCACTTTAGAATGAGTCCATCTCCA
>CAZBTJ010000141.1:0-6615 GCA_964494325.1 uncultured Pirellulales bacterium | reverse complement strand
ATCCCACAAGGCCACCCACTCTTTCATTAGCAACAGTGTTGCAGTCCGAATGGCTCTCGATGATACTTCCTCCAGAATTTTCACCCACAAGGCCTCCAACCTCTGTTGAACCGCTGATATTACCTGTGGATGAACAGTGGATAATGGTCCGGGAATTTATTCCGACCAGTCCTCCGATTTTTCCTGATTCGCCTGTTACTTTCGTATGGGTGGTGCAACGAGAGATGAGCTTTTCATTGTTTCCCACAAGACCTCCCAGTATTTCAGTGCCGATGATTCGGCCAGTGGCATGGCAGTTCTTGATGATGCCGTCATTTCGTCCTGAAATGGCTCCGCTTCTGGTGGCATTGGTTATATTGACGTTTTCGACGCTGAGATTTCGAACGACACCTTTTAAGCGAGCAATGAATCCGCACCTTAAGTAATCACCGAGGCTGCTCCCTGTATCATTCTCGCATTGAATCGTTAGGTTGCGGATGATATGATGGTTTCCATCGAATTCTCCCCAAAAGGGGCTTTGGAATGATCCGATCACAGAGTTGACAATAATTTGCCCGCTTGGGCCATTGGGGTCCATGTCGAGGTCATTGTTCAGGATAAAATGCCTGTCCAGAAGATCGGGGTCCTCTCCTATGGCCAGCAACTGTTCGGCGGTTTCAATCTGATACGGGGCATTGGGTTCCCCTGTGCCGCCAGAAAAGGGTTCAGCGGCATTGCCTGTCATGGCCAATAAATCCGCTAAAATAGCCCATATTACCGTTTGATGATAGATGTGCTTGTGAATCATTTTAAGTCTCCTTTTCTTAAGCCCTAATTCACTCTCTGCATTGACAGTTTAAAGTCATGTGTCCAGAGAGTTAAGTCCAAGCAAAAGGAGGTATGTAACAAAGAAAATAAAAAAGTGTTACAAAAATTGGCTAATGGACTCGGCTGTTGAGTTTGGTTTGTGTGGCGGCCATTTCAATGATGCCAGGGAGGCCTGTTCTTTTTGGGCGTTTTCGTCTCTTGGGCGTCAGGGAGCTTGCGAATCGGCGTTGTTGCTGGGCTTGCTTGAGCAGTCTTTTTTGCAGCATCGCCATTTGGCGGGCGTTGAATTCGGCCTGGTCTTGCATCTGGGCCTGGATGGCTGCTGCGTTTGTGTGGGTGCGTAAGCCGATGTGTTGGAACTGTTGTGATGTGACAACGTACTCTTCAGGGGAAACACGGTATCTGTACACTTCGGAATTTTCTTCTGAGGTCGCCACAAAATTCTCAGGGGTCGTGTCTTGCAGCAAGGCTTGATCAGGCATTGGGTCCAGAGAAGTTGCCAAAGAGGTTTCTGTGACGGGTTCGACCTCTGTAGATGGCGTCTCTTCTGTCTGGATCATGGTGGATACGGGGTGTGAACGAGGTGGTGTCGTTAGATTCGCCCGTGTGAGTCCTGTCACTGCCAGGCAGGCCAGTAAACAGGCTGCGCCCCATTGAATCCCTTCATACGGCTGTTCGAATTCGGCGATGCTGACAATGCGTTTTCGAACCTGATGCCGGGTCTGGCCCATGCCTGCCAGGGCGGCCCTCAAGGGGTGGCATCGGTTGAATTCCAGGACGCGAATAATGGTCTGGCCATACAGGGTTGATTGTTCTGATCTGGCCAATTGGGCCAGCGCCACCTGATCACAGGCCAATTCACGGTCTGTTCGCATGAGCTGAAAGGCATACCAGACCAATGGATTGAACCAGTGCAAAAGATGGCACAGGGCGCCAATGCAACCGGCCGCAATATCCTGACGTTTGAGATGTGCGAGTTCGTGTAAGAATACATGTCTAAGCTGGCGTTTTGTGAAGCGGTGGGCCATGCCCTTGGGCAGGAGCAGTCTGGGGCGTATTATGCCCAACAGGGCTGGGCTTTGTACGGCATCCGTGATGACCAGTCGTACGTGTGTTTTGATACGCAATTGATCGCAGCAGTGATCCAGAAGGTCCAGTGCGGGCTGGGCCGTGAGCGTGGGGCAGTGATTGACCAGACGCGTTAGCCGCTGATAATCTCTGAGCAGGTACAGACCAATGCCGAGGGCGCCACTGATCCAGATCACGACGGCTGACCAAGCAGCCCACGGTACGGTGGCCACCCGAGGCGCAGACGCTTCCGCCTGCAGGGGGGCGGACATTGTGTTGGCAATAGGCGTCTGTGTGAGTGTCTCCGGGACCAGACGACTCAGGCTGACGTCGCTATAGGGCGTCCAGGGGATGAGAATTTTGAGACAGACCAGAAACCAAAGGGCATATTGCCATCTGGGACTCAATCGCTCTTTAAAGATCACGCGAACGACCAGGATCAGGCCGATTAATAGACTGGCCTCAATGGTGGTTTGCCCTAGATGCCTTAATAAGCTTGCCGCAATCTCATTCATGACTGACACATGGCCCTGTTTAAAACTCTATTCATGGCTTGTGTTGCTGTTTATCCAGTTGTCTCTCAAAATAGTACAACTTTATCATATTACGAATGTAATCATTAAGCAAGGTAAATTTAGATAAAAAAAACGACGCCAGCTCCGAATGAAGCTGGCGTCGTGCTTGTAGCCCTAAAATCTAAGTCAGATTTTACGGACATTGTAGATTTTTCCTATTTCTTATCTCATGAACAGCATTTCAGCATAGGTGGGCAACGGCCAAAGGTCAGCATCAACCATAGTCTCAAGTTCATCGGCCGCAGTTCTCACTGTATTCATGGCGGGAATCACTGCATCACGGCAGGCTTCTGCCTGTTTATCAGATTTGGCAATGCCACTGGCCTTGTTCTTGGCTATTTCAAGGTCATCAATGCCGTTTTGCAGGTCCGTGATCAGGCTGTTGACCTTTCTAAGCAGGCTGACCTGGACATCTGCATCTACGCCCGCACTACTGACGGCCGCAGCAGCACTACCAAGGCGTGAAGAGTAGTCAATACAGGCTGGCATGATTTGACGCTTGGCCATGCTCAGTGTGGTGCCTGCTTCAATATTAATCTGCATGCTGTAGCCTTCCAGCAGGATTTCTGTACGGGCTTTCAGCTCAGCCGGGGTCAACACCTTGTGTTTCTTAAAGAGTTGGCAGTTTTCCTTGGTAGGAATACTTTCAATGGCTTCAACAGTTGACCGTATGTTAGGCAGGCCACGCTCGGCTGCTTCGTCTACCCATGCATCGGAGTAGTTGTCGCCATTAAAGATGACTCTGGCGTGATTATTGGCCAGCTTTTTCAATATCTTTTGGGTCGCTTGTGTCACGTTTTTAGACTTTTCGAGTTCATCAGCAATACCCGCCAATGCATCAGCCACGATGGTGTTGATGACAAAGTTCGGGCCAGAAATTGACTGAGTGGAACCGACCATACGGAACTCAAAACGATTGCCTGTGTAGGCGAACGGACTGGTCCTGTTACGATCTGTACAATCCTTGGGTAGGGGTGGCAGGGTAGAAACACCCAGCTTCAATTCACCCCCCTTTTTGCTGGACTTGGCACCCGCACCGGCGAGTTGTTCGTAGATGTCTGCCAGTTGGTCACCCAGAAAAACAGACACAATGGCTGGGGGGGCTTCATTGGCACCCAAGCGGTGTTCATTGCCTGAGTTGGCGACTGTGGATCTGAGGAGCTTTGCATTTTTATCAACCGCACTGATGACCGCACAGAGCATGGTCAGAAAGATCATGTTTTCGTGGGGTGTGTCACCAGGATCCAGCAGATTGATGCCGTCATCTGTGACCATGCTCCAGTTGTTATGTTTACCAGAACCATTGACACCTGCAAAGGGTTTTTCGTGGAGCAGACACACAAAGCCATGTCTCTTGGCGACCTTTTGCAGGGTTTCCATGGTGAGTTGGTTGTGGTCAGTGGCCAGATTGACTGTGGCGAACACAGGGGCCAGTTCGTATTGACCAGGTGATACTTCATTGTGTTGTGTTTTGGCTGAGACGCCGAGTTTCCATAATTCAACATTCACTTCGTGCATGTAAGAGGCGACACGTTCATCCAGCGAGCCAAAGTAGTGGTCATCCATTTCCTGGCCACGAGGAGGCTTTGCACCGAATAGGGTGCGTCCTGCCAAAATGAGGTCGAGGCGGTCTTGGTAGAAAGAACTGTCTACCAGGAAGTATTCCTGCTCTGGCCCCATGGTGGCGGTGACCACATTAGAGGTCGTATTACCCAACGCCTTGAGCACACGAATAGCCTGCTTGCTCAATGCATCCATGGAACGTAGTAGAGGCGTTTTTTTGTCCAGGGCTTCACCTGTGTATGAACAAAATGCTGAGGGTATATAGAGTGTGGTGTTATCTCCGTCTTTTTTGATGAACACAGGGCTGGTGCAGTCCCAGGCGGTGTAGCCACGTGCTTCAAAGGTGGCTCGCAGACCACCAGAGGGGAATGATGAGGCATCGGGTTCGCCTTGAGTCAGCTCTTTGCCGCTGAACACCATGATGGTTTTACCGTCAGAGGTGGGCGAAATGAAAGAATCATGCTTTTCAGCCGTCATGCCGGTCATCGGTTGGAACCAGTGGCAATAGTGTGTGGCACCCTTTTCAACGGCCCAATCCTTCATGGCGTTGGCAATCACATCCGCTGTGGGTGGGTCCAGCGGTTGCTTGCCTTCCAGCGTTTTCTTTAAAGATTTAAAAACTGCTTTGGGCAAACGTTCCTTCATGGTCGCTTCGTTAAAGACATGACTGCCGAAGGTACCCATCACAGATTCGATGTGTTCTGACATGTTACTATTCTCCTGGTAAATTGTGGACGACAAGACTCTTATGTATCCTGACCCAGTGTTAGGATGCTTAAAAAGTTGGCAGTACAGCAAGAAGGTGGACTGCCATTTCTTCTACAATGCTTGCGACTAAAAGACAATACAAAAAAGTATGGTTAAAATTTAAATGGAAGCAATAATGCCCAATATAATCGCGCCGCCTGGCATGACGTCGCCTGCGGCTGGTGTGATGACCACGAGGCCAGCAAGAATACCGGAGACTAGCCCCAGCGAGGTCGCTTTTTTATGGAATACGGCTTCCAAAATCATCCAGGTTAATGCGCCGGATGCGGCGGCGGTCTGTGTCACGGTGAGCGCTTGAGCTGAGCGTCCACGCCGTGGTGCCGGTGTCAATAGGATAGGTGTCTGATGCAAAGGCTAATGTGGATCCCAGCAGCAGGAGGCCAAAGATTGTTTTGTGATTGATGAAACGCATTACTTTTTCTTTCTCTACTAAACAGCGTAGCCAGATTAATCACTGGCTTGAGCAGCAGGCTCTTGTGTTGATCTTAATTGCAATTGTCGTGCCAAAAGTGTGCAAATGCATTAAGGCTTTTTATGGTAACGGTTTATGTGTTGTTGTGGGGGAGTTGTTGGGCACGGAAAAGGGACGGAATTGTTTCTAATTTACCATTAGATACAAAAATGTACCAATAAGCGGTGGCCGGCTTCTCGTTACTGCTTGTGAAAAAACGCACAGGTAAAGGTGTTTTTGCAAGAATATTTCAATAGTGGCTGTTTTATTGCTTGGATAGCGACATAGTTATTGGTATTATAAGTGAAAATATTCACAGGTGGTTTATGCGGAAGAATTTGTCAATACACACAATCACGCGACTTTGCATGGTGGTTCAACAATGCGATGAGCTTCAGATGCAGGGTATTGATCGCGTCTCGTCAACTCAGATGGGTCAGCAGATAGGTGTGCCTGCTCACACAGTGCGTAAGGACATCAACTGCCTTGGAGAGGTGGGTGACAATGGGTCTGGCTACGATGTGGTCAAGCTCAAAAAGCATCTGGAACAGGCCCTTGGTTTTGATGAGATTCGAAATGCGTGCATTGTTGGGCTCGGCCGTTTGGGGTCCGCACTCATGGATTATGAAAAGTTCTTGATAAGCGGATTTTCAGTGGTGGCCGGATTTGACTCAAGCGTGAATCGTATTGAAACGATTCAGACTAGAATACCAGTATATCCTGCTTACGACATGGAAGAAGTCATTCGGCGTGAAAAGATTGAACTGGCCTTGTTGGCTGTGCCTGCCCCGGTGGCTCAAGTCACCGCAGAATTGCTGGGTGCCAGTGGTATCAAGGGCATCGTAAACTTTGCCCCGGTGGTCATCAAAGTGTCTGCCGATGTGCAGGTTCGCAATATGAATGTGGTTAATGAACTGCGTGTGTTGTCATCGCTTATGACACTCGCTAATTGAAGTGGCTCAAGGAGATAAATATGAACAAGATTCAGACTCTAAACAAAATTTCGCCGATCGGGCTTGACCTGTTTCCTCGTGATGAGTATGAAATAGCCTCAGAAATCCCCAATCCTGACGCGGTTGTGCTTCGCAGCTTCAAGATGCATGATATGGATCTGCCTTCGTCGCTCAAGGCCGTGGCGCGTGCTGGTGCTGGTGTGAATAACATCCCCATTGAGAAATGCTCAGAAAAGGGTATTGTGGTTTTCAATACGCCAGGTGCCAATGCCAACAGTGTCAAGGAATTGGTACTTATGTCGCTCTTCTTGTCTTCACGCAAGGTGGTGGATGGGATTGTCTGGGCCAAGTCTTTGATTGGGCAGGGGGCTGAGGTGCCCAAGCTTATAGAAAAGGGCAAGTCTGACTATGCCGGCCCCGAAATCAAGGG
>CAZBTJ010000140.1:0-15075 GCA_964494325.1 uncultured Pirellulales bacterium | reverse complement strand
GAGTGATTGAAATGGATGATCTGGTGCGGATCACTGGACCATCAGACAATGAGCGACTGATTGTTAATGCAAGCGACGGTACGATTAAAATGCCGTCTCTGCATACAATTACGGGAACTACCGGTCGTGTGAATATCAATGTTAGCAATAGGGGACTCATGTCACTAGGCAATGTGACAACTAGAATCTCCACAGATATCGTTCTTGATGGTGCTTCAACTTTGTATTCAAGGGCTCTTCGGGCGGGTAAGGCCACAACGATCACGCTCAATGATCCCCATGATCTGCTTGATATTGGTGGTGACTTTGATCTGGACACTACTATCACAGTCGTTAATCCTGGGGATAGCATGTTTGCCTTGGGGGGCGATTTCTCCTATGCACACACTGATGGACCCAAAGTGCCACTTGGCAATTCATATGTGTTTTTGAACGGCCAAGGCCCTCAGGAATTGGAAATTGGAGGTCGTGATGTGTGGGTTCTTACGGACGAACATCCAGATGATAGTTTTGGCTTTGGTCAAATGATTATTGGTGATCCGAATCTACCCACGGCTGTGCTGCTTATAGATGCTATTGACAATGGCCATCGCGGAGGTTTCGGTGGAGAAGCCGAGGCCTTGTATCTCTTTGGCAAAGATGGCCAGGATGGCTTACGAATTTTGGGTGGATCAACACTCTACCTCAACGGCTTGAATGTCTATGCTGAGCTCAACGGTGAAATAACAGACCTGAATACGCTGTTTGGCCCGGATGAGACCAAAATCCGATTTGGTGAAAATGGGAGTGACGGTTGGATCAGTAAGGGCAGTGGCCCAGAGCTTAAAGATCCTGCCAACCTGAGCCAAAATGGAGGCTTTGAAACCGGCAACAATCCACCTACAGTAGAGAATTCCTCCTGGACCCTTGCACAGGGATCTGAAGATATTGATCACTGGCAAATCTCTTGGGGCACCATGAACTGGACACATGAATCCATGATGGTTGATGCCGGACCGGGGCAGCGGTTTGCCGATCTAAGCAGTGAGACGGGTCAAGGTGCGGTCAGCCAGGCAATCAGTACTGTACCTGGAAGGCTTTATCATGTGTGGTTTGACTTGGGAGCCAATCCACTTGGCATCCTTGACAATGATAGTGATGCGAAGGTACTGCGAGTCTCGGCGGCTGACTCTGCCGAAGAAATCCTTTTTGATGTGGCCAACCTAAGCTGGCACAAGAAGACCTGGCGTTTTGTGGCCACTGAGGTGTCGACAACATTAACCTTTGCCAATGCCAATACTGATTCCAATTCGGCGTTTGGTGTGGCCATTGACAATGTGGTTGTTGTTGATGCGCACCCCAATGACATACCGACTCGTAGACTGAACCTTACTATTAAAGGCAATGGTTTGGTGACTGCACAATCTGTCGATCAGACAGAAAATGTTCAGGGGCCAGGTGAATTCAACTGGTCTTTTGAGGTTGCCGAAGAAGTGATACTGACTGCCGAGGGCAAAGATTTTGCCCGGTGGAGAGGCGACATTGGTGACAATGATCCCCAATCACGGGATATCAAAATCTTTATGGACAACAACCTGTCCATCCAGGCCGACTTTATGGATCTCACAGTACAAATCGCCAACATTGACACGTCTGGCTGTTCCTTGTTGCAGGCCACGGTGTTGGTGACAGATCCGGATGCCAATGATGCGGCTGTTATAGATTTAACTCAAGCCAATTTCTCTTTGTATGAGAATGGAGTCAAGCAGAGCATCCAGACAGTCCTTCAAGGAACTTGTTCAGTTGCCTTTTGTCTGGTGCTTGATTACAGTGGTGGCATGTATGAATGGCCAGATATTGTCCCAGGTATGGAAGCTGCAGCTAAAGCGCTCCTAAGTCAGATGACTAATCCAGAAGATATCGGTGAAGTGATCAAGTTTTCTGAAGAAATTGGCGTAATGCAAGAATTCACCCACGATCGAGGATTGTTACTAGGAGTCATTGATCCGGATCCTCCTTTCCGTGGAAAGGGGACGGCCCTTTACGACGCTCTATATAAGGCGATTACGGACACCTCTGAACAAGCTGGTTGTAGAGCGGTTGTTGCTATGAGTGATTGGTTGGACATAATTTCGGACAGAAGCAAGGAAGAGGTCATTGAGTATGCTCAAGAAAAGAATGTCCCCATCATTGCCGTACTTTTAAAACAGGCGTTAACTGGAGATGGAGAGGACGTTGCGCGTGAGATTGCCAAGAAGACGGGAGGCTTGTTTTATGATGCCGGAGATTCATCCAGTACCTTTGAAGACGTTTACGGGAAAATCGCCGATGCTCTCAACAATCAGTATACAATCACCTACAAGGCGGTTGGTTGTGGGCCTGAGAATGATGAGTCGCTGGATCATGAACTTGAGATTATTGTGATAGGCAACGACCTGGCCTATGGATCGGATGTTGACCTTTTCAAGTGCCCACCTACCTGTGTCTCAAATTGAGTCTTAGGCACTAAATCTGATTTGTAGTATGACATGTTAATAAATAAATTGTGTAAGTAATTGAATTAGGCGGGCCGGTTTCCCTTCGAGGAATCGGCTCGCTTGTTTTCTCTGATGTGGTTTTAAGTGCCGGATCATCTTTTGCCGTCTATGCCGTGGTTCGATTTGGGGGCATTGTCCAAATTAGGATAATTTTCCATTTTATCCTAACAGTTCTGCATATCAAGCTATCTGATTGGCTTTCAATCCAGTATACTGGCGATGTTGTATATTGATTTTTGTATTCAGACTTGATTGTTAGGTGGCGGGAAACCGATACGATGCTGGATTTGCAGAAAGATTTTTTCTCACAGGTTGTCACGCCGGTGGTGAGTGAGCGTTTGTTTGATCATCTCAGGAATTTGGTCTTTTTTGTGAAAAACTCGCAGGCTCAGTATGTGGTGGTGAATCAGACTCTGGTGGATCGTTGCGGCTTGTCTGACAAACGCGAGTTGCTTGGCCATCGTGTTGATGAGATCTTTCCCAAAGAGTTGGGGGACTCCTTTCGTCGGCAGGATGAAGAGGTGTTGCACCAGGGCGTTTCTATTGTCAATCGCCTGGAAATGCATTTATATCCGTCACAGGGGACGGGTTGGTGTATTACCCATAAGGTACCTTTGCATAGCGACAAGGGCGAGGTTATTGGTCTGGCCGGGGTGTCTGAGGATCTGCGCACGCCCAGTGACAAGAGTTCTGAATTTGAGCATATTGCTGCCGTGGTAGACTATATTCAGACGCACTACAATGAGCCACTCAAGGTCGATGTTTTGGCAGGGCAGGCCGGGCTTTCCAACTACCAGTTTGAACGGCGTATTCATCGCATCTTTCAGCTTACAGCCGGACAGTTTATCCAGAAGACACGTATGGATGCGGCCGTGAACAAACTGCGTGAAACCGACGCCCAGATCGCGGCGATAGCGGGGGATTGCGGGTATTCTGATCAAAGCGCATTTTCACGTCAATTCAAGCAGACTGTGGGGCTATCGCCAGGGCAGTTCAGGCGGCTGTCAAGGGATGAACCGCGATCTTGACAGAGTTGTGTTGAAAATTGAGTCATTTCTTCGTGAGGCATCAAGAATCCACCTCGAAATTGTGGGATACTAATGCTATAACCCTATTCTTACGATTTGGCAGGATTCGATGCTTTCAGGCACAATTTTTGATATCAAGCGATACGCGATTCACGATGGTCCAGGTATTCGTACCACGGTTTTCCTCAAGGGATGCCCTTTGTCTTGTGGCTGGTGCCATAATCCGGAAAGCTGGCAACAAGATCCGCAGCTTAGTGTGCGAGTGAAGCGATGTTCTGGTTGTGGTCGTTGTTTTGATGTGTTGCCCTACAATCGGTCAGGTTTAGACAAAATCAAGCGTTTGGGATCTGATCCGTCAGGTTCACGAGATTTTGGCCCAACTGATGATGCCCATGTCGATCGGGTTGTGGCGCAATTCAAACAGAAGGGCGTGGATGTGAAGGTTGGCGGTTGAGCCACAGAGCTCTCGTGCAAATAGGGTGATGATTGTCTTGTACACCCGCTGAGTCGCGCATAATATTGAAGTCGGGTAAAATACGATTTAAGATTTTTGAAATACTATGGATTTAAAAACAAAACAAGCCGGACACACAATGACACCAAGGGTGGCAGCACTGCGAAAGCTTAGTGTTGAAACCAAACCCTATATCTCCAGTGAACGTGCGACATTGCTGACGGATTTCTATCAGAGTGACATGGCACAACAAGAGTCAGTGCCTGTCACGCGGGCGATGGCCTTTAAGCATCTTATAGAGAACAAGGCCATTTTTATTGGGGACAGGGAACTGATTGTGGGTGAGAGAGGTTCAGCACCCAAGGCGACGCCCACATATCCTGAACTCTGCTGTCATGACCTCGAAGACTTGCATATTTTGGGGAGCAGGGACCGAACCCCTTTTTACGTGTCTGAAGATGTGCAAAAGCAGTATGAAGATCGGATTATTCCGTTCTGGTCAGGCAAGACCATGCGGGAGAAAGTCTTTTCTTCCATGGAACCTGCATGGCAAACGGCATTTGATGCCGGTGTCTTTACTGAGTTCATGGAACAGCGTGCGCCGGGGCATGCGATTTTGGACGACAAAATCTATCGCAGAGGCATGCTTGAGTTTAAACAGGATATTGCAAAGTACCGAGATGCCCTGGATTTTGCCAATGATCCCTCTGCAAAAAACAAGGTCGAGCAGTATCGAGCCATGGACATCTGTGTTGATGCCTGTATGTGCCTGGCTCAACGTCATGCTGATCTGGCATTGGATATGGCCCAGTCCGAGGCAAATCTGCAACGCAAGCAGGAGCTGTTTGAAATTGCGGAGGTATGTGCCCGGGTGCCGGCCCAGGCACCTCGCAATTTCCGGGAGGCCCTGCAGGCCTACTGGTTTGTCCATCTTTGTGTGATTATTGAAATCAATACCTGGGACTCTTTTAATCCAGGACGTTTGGATCAGCATCTGATTCCTTTCTACAGACAAGGGCTCCAGGCAAAAACACTGACACCAGACCAGGCTCGAGAGTTGTTGCAATGCTTCTGGGTCAAATTTAATAATCAACCGGCACCCCCCAAGGTGGGTATCACCGAAGAACAGAGCGGTACGTATCAGGATTTTGCCTTGATTAATGTGGGGGGGCTCACTGTAGACGAGGGGGCTGATGCGGTTAATGACCTGTCCTACATGATCCTCGATGTGGTGGACCAGATGCATCTCATTCAGCCGAGTGCTTGCATTCAGGTCAGTCGAAAAAATTCCGACAAGTTTTTACATCACGCCTGCCGCATTATTCGCCATGGGTTTGGTCAGCCTTCGGTGTTCAACACGGATGTGATCCTCAAGGAAATGGCATTTGATGGCAAAACGCTTGAGGATGGTCGAGCAGGGGGCCCCAGTGGCTGCGTGACAATCAGCGCATTTGGCAAGGAAAGTACTGTCCTGACCGGGTATGTCAACTGGCCGAAGGTGGTAGAGCTGGTTTGCAATAATGGATATGATCAACGCACGGATCAGCAGGTGGGTCCTCAAACTGGTGATCCCCGTACATTTACCGCCTTTGAACAATTTGTCGAGGCGTATAAAACGCAACTGAGCTATTTTCTGGATCTCAAGATCAAGGGCAACAGTATTATTGAACGGCACTTTGCCCAGTCCATGCCCACGCCATTTATGTCTGTGGTGATGGATGATTGTATTGCCACGGGTCGCGATTATCACGACGGTGGCGCCCGATACAATCCGACCTATATCCAGGGCGTGGGACTTGGCACTGTCACTGACTGCCTTTCCGCCTTAAAATATCATGTGTATGATGAGCAAGATATGACAATGGCTGATTTGCTCAGGGCACTTCAATGCAACTTCGAAGGTCACGAAACCTTACATCACCGCTTGCTTCATCGTAGCCCCAAGTATGGCAATGATGACGACTACGCTGATACTGTGGCAGAGCAGGTATTCAACATCTATTTTGAATTGCTCAATGGTCGTCCCAATACCAAGGGCGGTTGTTATCGTGTGAATCTTCTGCCGACTACGGCGCACATTTATTTTGGGTCTGTGGTGGGAAGTCTGCCCAACGGGCGTCAGGCTGGCATGCCGGTGTCTGATGGCATTTCTCCGAGTCATGGGGCAGATACTCAGGGGCCCACTGCCATGCTCAAGTCGGCAGGGCGACTCGACCATGCTCGCACAGGCGGTATCTTATTGAATATGAAATTTAATCCGCAGGTTCTGGCAGGTGAGGATGGTTTAGAAAAGCTGGGCCATCTGGTGCGTGGTTATTTTCGCATGGGTGGACATCACATACAGTTTAATGTCATTGACGCCGAAACACTGCGTGCGGCACAGGCCCATCCTGAACAGAATCAGGAGCTTATTATCCGTGTGGCAGGCTATAGCGATTACTTTATCGATCTGGGACATGAGCTACAGGAAGAGATTGTGTCTCGAACAGAGCAGTCCGTGTAATCTTGAAGGGAAAAGAAGCTGATGCGACATCTCAGTCTGATGGGGGTGTTGTGTCTTGTGTTATTGTCACAATTCTATGTGGATGGTATGGAAGCTGTTGACGCCACGCGAGAAGCTTGTATCATACATGTTTTAAGAATTCATTGGTTATGAGGAGTCACGATGTTTGCACCTGAGATTTACTGCCAACGGCGAGAAGGCTTGTTTAGTCAACTAAAGAGCGGTTTGGTATTGCTCCTGGGTAATCACGACTGCTCTCGAAACTACAGGGATAATATACTTTCATTTCGTCAGGATAGTACGTTTCTCTATTATTTTGGCTTGGATGAACCAGGCCTTGCTGCTGTGCTGGATATTGACGCTGGCACGGCGTGTCTGTATGGGCACGATGTGACAGTGGTCGAGCAGATCTGGGTAGGGTCGCAGCCTTTACTCAAAGACAAAGCCCTGGCTGTGGGAATGACAGAGACAGCCCCGATCCAAAGTCTGGCCGAGGTGGTTCAAAAAGCCGCAGCTGCCTCACGACCGATTCATGTGTTGCCTCAGTATCGATCTAAAAATCGTTTGACTCTTTTGAGTCTATTGGGTGCAGAGCCCAGTCCGTCTGAAGCCTTGATTCGTGCGGTGGTGGCCCAGCGTTCAATAAAGTCCTCAGAAGAAATTGCTGAAATTGAACGCGCTTTAACTCTATCATACCGCATGCACACCACCGCGATGCAATTGGCTCGGCCTGGGAAGGTGGAGCGTGAAGTGGTGGGGTATATAGAGGGCATGGTTAAATCTCAGGGCATGAGCCTGGCCTTTCCCACCATATTTTCTGTTCGGGGCGAAGTCTTGCATAATCCAACGCACGACAATACCATGAAGGCCGAGGACATGGTGGTGTATGATTCTGGGGCTGAATCACCCCTGCATTATGCCAGTGACATTACACGGACGATTCCCGTGTCCGGACGTTTTACTGCAAAACAGCGTGAGATCTATGAGATTGTGCTGACCGCTCAGGAGCGGGCCATTGGCGCTGCAATGCCTGGTGTAGAGTTTCGGGCATTACATCGTTTGGCGGCCACAGAAATCGTTTCCGGGCTTGCCGCTCTGGGTATTCTCAAGGGGGATGTTGAGGAGGCCGTGAATGCTGATGTGCATACCCTGTTTTTTCAATGCGGTCTGGGGCACATGATGGGCCTGGACGTGCATGACATGGAAAATCTGGGTGAACAGTATGTGGGCTATACGGATACCCTGCAGCAGAGTCAGGATTTTGGCTGGTGTAGTCTGAGACTGGGCAAAGCTCTGGCGCCCAATTATGTGGTGACTGTGGAGCCCGGCATCTACTTTATTGGGGATCTCATAGACCAATGGCGGTCTGAGAACAAACTGACTCAATTCATCAATTACACGGTATTAGAAACATACCGAGGCTTTGGCGGCATTCGACTGGAAGATGACATTCTGGTGACGTCTCAGGGAAATCGTTTGCTCGGACGTCCCATTCCCAAGACCATCGCTGATGTGGAACAGATCTGTACGTCATAGAGTACTATGTCACAAGGGGAAGCACGACAAAGCAACAGTGTGAGGACAAGTTGCCTGAAGTTGCTTTCGCACTGAGGCGGCTCAAAACGGAGCCGCTGGACTCTGCCCGTGCTAGCACTGTTGTTCTACACAGCCGGTTATTAGTAAAATTAATACAGTGATCGTTTGCAAGCGAGAGGGCGTTATCAGTCCTGTTATGCCATATTGCTGTTACGTTTTAAGAGTTTGCCCCCGAGACCCGAAGCAAAAATCCAGTCCATATGTTGCAATAAATGCGTTTTCAGGTTATCTTATGCACGTTATCTGCGGATTGTCTAGGTTTCAGCAGGTTTTAGGTATTGTATTTCAGGAGACGTGTTGATGGCTAAAAAGGAAAAAGCAACACTAATAGTAGATGGTCGTGAACTCAAGCTGGATGTGATTGTCGGTTCAGAGGGTGAGCGGGCCATTGATATCAGTAGTTTACGTTCAGAAACAGGGTATGTCACCCTGGATGAGGGGTATGGTAATACTGGCAGTTGCACCAGTAATATTACTTTTATTAATGGTGAAGAAGGTGTGCTGCGGTATCGTGGCTATACCATTGAAGACTTGTGTAAACATTCAACTTTTACTGAGGTGTCTTATCTGCTCCTCCACAACCGCTTGCCGAACCTGGAGCAACGGGAGAATTTCTCGCGTCTTCTTAATGAACACTCTTTGCTCCATGAGGATATGCGTCACTTCTATAACAATTTTCCTCATGATGCACATCCCATGAACATTCTCGGCACCATGGTCAATGCCATGAGCAGTTTTTATCCCAATGTGGATTTGCTTTCCATGCGGGAAAATATTGACATGACCGCAGCACGATTACTGAGTAAAATTCGTACGATTGCTTGTTACGCCTATAAGAAAACCGTGGGGTATCCGATTGTGTATCCGCAAAAGGATTTCAAATACTGTGAGAACTTTTTGCGCATGATGTTTTGGTCCCCTGTGAACAACTATGAACTTGATGCAGACCGTGTGCATGCATTGAGCGTGCTCCTGGTGCTTCATGCGGATCATGAGCAAAACTGTTCCACCTCGACAGTGCGTCTTGTGGGCAGTGCCCATGCCAATCTGTATGCCTCCATCTCAGCAGGCATTTCGGCTTTATGGGGGCCGCTGCACGGCGGTGCGAATCAGGCCGTGATAGACATGCTTGAAAAGATGCATCGTCAGGGTGGTGATGTCAAAAAGTTTCTGGACAAGGCGAAAGACAAAAAGTCGACCTTCCGTTTGTCCGGTTTTGGTCACCGCGTATATAAAAACTACGATCCTCGCGCCAAGATTATTCGGAAAATGTGTAAACGCGTGCTTGAAGAAGAAGCGGCCCATCAACCACTGCTTGACATTGCGCTGCGTCTTGAAGAAGCCGCATTAAAGGATGAGTATTTTGTCAGTCGTAAGCTGTATCCCAATGTCGACTTCTATAGCGGTCTGGTTTACATGGCTCTGGGTTTCCCCACCAATATGTTTACCGTACTCTTTGCGATCGGTCGTATGCCCGGTTGGATTGCCCACTGGAAAGAAATGATTCAAAACCCCAAAGCCAAAATTGGACGTCCCCGCCAAATCTACACAGGTTCAGTCCAACGGAATTACGTGCCCATTGAGCAGCGTTCTTAATGCCGTTTGGATTCCGTCGGGGTGTGCTTAAGATATGACAAGGGTTCACAGGATCACTTGATTGAGTGTTCATGTGAACCCTTGTTTGTGTTTATGGCCGTGTGTTTATCGTGAGAACATGGTTTACATGTTCTCATGGATCTAGTATCAGAATGCCACAACCTCAAAGAATTCTTTGACTTCACAACCGATTGTAAGGCCAACTGGCGGTGTGATAGTCACATTCCAAAGGCCTGGCTCTGCGTCTGTTAGATCTATCTGACATGTCATTGTTTGTTCGGTCTCTACGAGAACTTCGGTGGCCTCTATCTCTTGCGTCAGGGCTCGAACTACGGAGAGTTCAGCATCCACATTAATGAGACGAAGGTCTCCGCCCAATGCATCGGTCTGGAAGAATTCGATAGCTTCTCCGCCTCCGTTTTCAAAAAAATCAATGACAACAGGATAACGTCCTGCCTGCGGAAAGTTGAGTGACATGGTGCCGGCGGTTTTGTTTTGGATGACATCTGTGGTGGCAGGCCCGCGAGCATCAGCATACTCTCCAACCAGCTGATCATCTATGCGTAGACTGAAACCATCATCGCTATTAACGCCAAAGTACCTGACACCGGGTGACGGTACCAGGATGAAGCCAGAAAACCGAACCGCATAATTGGTGCCATCATGATCAAAAGGAGAGGCGAAATCGAGCTCATTATTGCCGAATTCTCCTTGTCCGGGCCCATTCGACAGATTGATCCATGCGTGCGTGGCGTAATAGGTATCGTTCGAGTCAGTGACATCATTTAGCAGGAGGGTGGCTGCGTCAATCCGATCAAAGGCTTGATTGTGCTGCACATATTGGGCATCAAAGCCGATTTCATTGCTACCCAGGGTAAATGTGACAGAGGTGTCAGAACCGGGCGTGAAATGATCGCCAGTTAAGGTGAGAGCGTGGGTGCCTGGTTGATTGGAGGCCGAAGCCGGTGTGATTGACGCGAGACTGCAGGCCTCTAATCGAATGACAATGAGCGTACCTTTCGCATCCGCAACTGGGAACCCTCTTTGATCAAGTCCTTGAATGCTGAGGAAGCTGGCGCCCATCGGCACTGCCACGTCTACTTCAAACGTAAACTTACCCGTAAATACGAGGGATACGATCTGACCATTGATGTTGAGTGCGACCACGTCCATGGGGGCTACCCCCTCAATGGTGATTGTTTCGTCTGCCGTTATTGCGGTGTCTCCACCATCGACTGTGGCATGAAATTCAATGGTCGGGACTTGCGTCAGGATGTAATTGCGTCGGGCACGCACATATTGCTTGATGCCATCTCGTCGGCCGTCGCCCTCGCCGTCGGCCATTAATGCATCGGCGGCATCATCCAAAAAGAGATCAAATGGCGTTGGGAGGTCTTCAGTACCATAGGACGTTTTCCATGATCCACTGACCAGTTCGCTGTAGGCATCGCGATACATGGCTTCGTATTTTGGATAGCTCAGAAATTGTCTCACTTCGGGAAACTTGCCGCTATTGATTGAAAACAGGTTTTCGCTTGTGCCTCTGCCTGAGCCCATGGTGAAGTCAATATCCCAGGGCAAAAGATACCATTTATCTGCCTGGGCTGCATAGTAGAAGTAGTTGTTTTTGCCACGTTCAAATCCATAGCTGTCCCAATCCCCCACAGCATGTCGAATTGCCAGCACACGCGCGAAGTACTCGGGATCAATCACGGATTCTATGGCTTCTTCATAGCCGGCATCCTTGGATGACACATTCATAGCCATGGCAAACTTAAAGAGGTGATCCCAGTTGTCACTGTCACGATGTGATCGTTTTTCAAAACCCCAGCGATAAGTTTCCGGGCTCAGAGGATGGTCTGAGTCATATTTAAGCCCTTCATCATAATTGCGACTGCTGGTGCCCTCGACATTGTACTCAAAGTAGTCGTCTACCTTGTGGATGTACCCGTTGGTGTCGTCGGGGAACCAGACTTGGATATAGTCGCCATCAATTTTCTGCACATCTTCATATTTGCCATGGTTCTGTCCATTCAAAACGGGGCGAACAAATTCCTGTCTGGAATAAGGCAAACCCATCTGGCGATAAAACCAGAAGGACGCTCGTTCCTGCAATGGACCGCGGCTGCTGCCCTGGTGTTGTTCTGTATTATCCAGATTGATTTCTGTGCGGCGTCCAAAACGTTGGTCACTATTGAATTTAATTCGGAGACCACGACCGTTCACCGGATTCAGACCAAAGCCTCCTCGAAGGAATGGGCTACCTCGCAGACGAATTTTCGTATTGTAGAAAACGTTAGTTTCATTATAGACAAAGGTGCAGTCCATCAACTCATTGGATAGGTTGGGGCGTGATTGAAAGGTGCTAATCACATCATTGGACAGCCATATCCGATACCGGGCAAACTCGCTATCGACTGCGGTGTCATTGATGCGTACCAGGCAGGTTCTATCGGCCACATCGGTTGAGGCGGGCAGGGCCGTTGGGAATAGGGCTGCAGCACTGCCATCCGAAGCGTGAATCCGAAAGGCCCGCATTGTCCCACTGCCGGCAGGCGGGATGACGCCTGTGTAAATGCCATCCGCACCCACTTGATCTTTGCCCTGGCCGTTGTCCACCATGCCCGTATAGGAAAACTGACTGGCGCCTTCAGAGCGATATTCAAGGGCCACAGTCTGTATCCCATCCACATCGGTGATGCGTGCAGTGACCACAATCGATTCATTGGCTTTGGGTAGGATGGGTGTATGCTGGACATCACAAATATCCGGGCCTCGATTTGGTATATAGGCTGTGTTTCTTAGCCCCGGCGTGCCTTGATTAAGGGGCATTTCCAATTCAAAAGATCGAGAAGGTCGTGGGGGTTGGGTCGGGCTTCTATCCCGTGAAGCACGCATGAGTAGATAGCGACTGCCTCGAAGCCATTTTGCACGCCCTGAAAAAGTCACAGTGCCACCTGAGACGCTATTGATGGATTGATTAATCCGGTTGGCGCCTGGATCGCCATGGCCTGTGGCAATGAGTTTCAGGCAGTGTGATCCTGTTTGGCCCGTGTCAGACGTGACGAGCGATTGTACATGGTTGCCGAGAATACGCCAGGACGACAGGCCGTCTTCAAAGCCTGAATTTTCAAGACGTTGTTGTCCGTTGATGGTGAGTTGTAGATCATCAAGCAACACTTCGCCCTGATTCAGCAACATCATGTCAAAGACAGAGACTCGATCATGGGAGTAGTCACTGTCATTGCTGTTCACTGTGAACGAGAAGGGGACCCAGGATGACTTCTCACTTTCTTCACTGGCGGCCCAGGCTCTGGCGGTATTGTTTTCGCCATGGGGGTCACGCAATTCGAGGCTTGTCCCTTGGCCATCTGCCCATGTGGGCCAGCGTCCTCCATCGTAATAGGTCACTTCATCGGCAGTGATCAGGTGGATGATTGATTCGCCCGTATTGGGGTCGAGTGTCCTGAGTGGATAAGACAAACGGATACGTTCGCTGTAATTATTAAGTGTCCCATTATAAGGGCCTAAAACGCTGGAGTCCTGTGCGAGGTTTGTATAGAGGCTCTTCAAGAGATTAAGGTCTTTGGCTATGACAAGATAAGCCTCCGGGGCGAGGGTTGTCCCTGCTGGAAAGACATAGTCAATGCCGTCTGTAAAGGCCCAATCTTCTAGAGACAGCGTTTGTGTGCCACGGTTGTACAGTTCGATATACTCGTAACGTTCTTCACGCAAACCATGATGATACATGATCTCGTTGATGACGATATCGTGGATCAATGGGTGGGCATTGGCCTGGGTTTTGCTCGCAGTTCTCAGGAGTGCAAGATTGTCTGATCCGTCGGGGAAGCGGCCAAATGTCACATCCGGGGCCAGAGCGTCGAAGCGTACGGCGTCCAGGACCTGTCGTGGGGCCGGTGTTGCTTCATTAGAACCAAGGGTCACAAAAACCGCTTCGCCGGAAGCCTTCAGAGCAAATGCCTGGTCTGCAGAACCGGAGGATAGGTCGGTCGCCCAGAATCCACCTGATTGAATTTGAAGATTATCAGGCAGCTTGTATTTTAGCAGGTTGCTGGCATCATCACTCAGATAGACATCACTCAAGTCAATGGCTGATGGGCCGGCATTATACAATTCAAGCCAATCTTCTCTTGTGGTTGAAGATTGGCTCGCCAACAACTCATTGATCCAAAGCTTGATGCCTTGGCTGCCGAAATCTACATGGGCGGTCCCTGGTGTGCCACCGATCAGGGTGCTGGCACGCCAGGCACTGCCATCATCAGGATCATCACTGATTGATTCGATCACCAGAGAATGTCCCGTGCCGTCTGGTGCAATGGGCCAGGGATGGGTGTCACTGTAACGGACCGAGAGGATTGTTCCACCATTGCCATTGTTTAGATCGATTCGCTCCCCCCCGTTGTCCAATTTTCCGTTATAGGGCCCCAGCACATGGCTGATGCCATAGGCTTCCTGCAGGGCATTAGGGTCGAGTGCGATGACCAGATATTCTTTGGCGCCCAGGGTTGTACCAGGTGCAAATGTGTATTCGATACCATTGGCAAAGGCATATCCACTGAGATCCTCGAAAACGGCTCGATGGTTGTACAGTTCAATATACTCGAGCTGCTGATCAACAGGATTGTACATGATTTCGCTGATGAAAAGAGCCTGGGCGGATTGTATGCCCGTGATAAGGGTCAAAACAGTGATAATTAGCCAATAACCTGGGTTTTGTTGATTGTTTTTCACCTGGTGCATCCTCCGCCGGTAGGCATAACTTGGTTTTTAGATTAAGGCATATCCCAATTCGTTCATAATAAAGAGTGCATGCTATAGCTCACTATGTTACAAAAAAGTGCTCGCAAACGACCCATAAAAAGGCCTTCTCTTGCATTATTCGCAATAAAATAGGCAACAAAGTCTGGCCGTCTATACCCTTGAATCGGCATATTTCCAATGCTATACTCCTTTTTGCTCGCAGAAACTCGTTGTTTTGTTCAAATTCCCAGGATACTGACACTTTTTGAGAGACAGCAGTATGCAAAAGTCATCGCTTTTCCTCGTTGTGATCATATGTGCATTAGCTTTCCATAGACGACTGGGATCTGCGAACATTTGTTGCCAAATAAAATGAGTCGCTAAGTCTATCTCGCTTTATATTGGCAACGACAGTCTCTTCGCAAGGATTGGCGTTTCTTTTCAAATTTTGAAATTTAGGATTAGACGATTGGTCCTTGAAAAACGGCTCGATATCAATTCCAATTATGCACAAATAAGGAGAACTATTGATGACAAGCGTGTTTCGTTTTTTTAACTTTATTGTGATGATTTGCCTTTGTACCTGTGTCTCACCGTTATTCGCCAAGGATCGCACCGTGA
>CAZBTJ010000139.1:0-15078 GCA_964494325.1 uncultured Pirellulales bacterium | reverse complement strand
TGTTGGATATTGGGTGTTCAGAAAGGTACGGCGCACTTTCGGGGAGCCGCCCCTAGCGCATACTGACTCCTCAAGTGTCAACAGCATATGATGTCGAGCAAAACGATGAAGCGTCAATCAGCAGACCGCTTCACTAAAATGACAGTCCCTCCAGCCCATTCGTTCGACGGCCATACCCTGCGAGGGAAACTGCCGGATGGGATGATCCATTACCCCAACAACTCAAAATGAACCGCGAATTAAGTAATTAGCCCAATTAGCGGTTAAAGTCAGGGATGAAAACCATAACACCAGGGATGAAACTTGAAACCTGAAACCTGAGGTGCTATCGCCATGGCGTGAGCCTTTTTAGCTTTCACCCTTCACCCTTCACCCTTCACCCTTCACCCTTCACCCTTCACCCTTCACCCTTCCGGCCTCCGGCTCCCTTCAGCCTTCAGCCTTCAGCCTTCAGCCTTCAGTCCTTATGTTTCTTGAGTCCGGCTACCACGCTGAGTGGTTTGATTCCGGCGGTATCCGTTTAGGTCTATCCTGCTGATCAGACCACGGTGACACAGAAGGGCCGTTGGAGACCTTGGGTTCTTCGGTTCTGGCAGGTTTATGCAGTTCTTCAAACTCTAAGATCTTGATGGGTGCCGGTTGTGCGGGTGTCTGGGCAATCTCAGGAGTCTTTGTCTGTGGCTGAGGTTCTCCCTGAGGGACTGATGATGTGTCTTGTTCAGTCTCTTCGGTATTATCCATGTCACTGTTCACTGGGGCAGTCTGTACAGGGTCGGATTCTGGCATGGGCTTTGATTGTGACGCCTCATCTTGAGCGTTCTGCTCTGTCGCTTCTTCTGGGTGGTCTTCTTTCCCCATATTGGCAATGAATTGAGCCACCTTAAGATAATCCTGCGCACCATTGCAGTTGTTTTCATATTCAAAGATGGTCTGGCCATAACTGGGTGCTTCTGCCAGTTTTATATTACGGCGGATATACGTGGGGAGAATTTGGGCATTTTCCCAGGCGCTGCCGCCACCCCGGGCGCTATTCAGAAAATCTTCAATGTCATGTTTTACTTCCTTGGGCAGGGAGGCACGTGTGTCAAACATGCACAGGAGAATACCGGTGACTTTTAAATGGGGATTGATGCGTTTGTTGACCAGTTCCACCGTTTGCAGGAGTTTTCCGAATCCCTGCAGGGCCAGGAAATGCGGCTGCAAAGGGATCAGAACTTCATGAGCAGCGGCCAGGGCGTTCAGCGTAAGCAGTCCCAGAGAGGGGGCACAGTCGATCAAACAATAGTCAAATCGATCTTCGATGGTCTCCAGGGCTTCACGCAGAATGATTTCTCGGCCGACCACACTGACCAGTTCACTCTCGGCACCCACCAAATCAATATTGGCAGGCAGCACCCATAGATTAGGGCGGACCATGAGGATGTCTTGGTCAATGGTACTGGTTTGGATGAGTACCCGATAGGAGCTTTGGGTGAGACTCTGCGGCTCAAGCCCGAGATGGATTGTTAGATGCGATTGAGGATCCAGATCCAGGACCAGGACTCGGGCGCCTGACGTTGCCAATGCGGCTGACGTGTTGGCCACTGTGGTGGTCTTACCGACGCCTCCCTTTTGATTCAATACTGCTATGGTTCTCATACTTGTCACCCTATAGTTTTTTCAACACTGCATCCAGGACTCCATTGATGAAGCCAGAAGATTTTTCTGAACTGAATTTTTTGCCCAGTTCAATGGCTTCATTAATGACAACTTTTGGGGGGATGTCCGTGCAGAAGCTCAATTGATAGACTGACATTCTGAGTATGCTCTTATCCACGGGGGATAAACGTGACATTTGCCAACGAATGATCGCCCCTGAAATCAGCTCATCACACAGGCTCAGATTCTTCCACGTGCCCTTAATTATCTCAAACGCCATTTTTCGGACAAAATCGTCTTGCCCGGATTCTCTGAGAAATCCCATGGGTAATTGTTCGAGCAGTTCTTCGCCCTGAACATCCAATTGATAGAGCGATTGCATGGCAAGTATCCTGGCAGTGGTCCGTCGGTCTACTTTATCTTGAGTCATATGTGTGTTTGTCCAGTGTTGTAAAACGTTTTCAAAAAAGATCTCATCCGTGTGATACTGGTTGCCTTACAACTGACCTAACACGTTGACCATTTCCATGGCTGTGATAGCCGAGCTTGAGCCAGTGTTGCCCATTTTGAGGCCGGCACGTTCGGCTGCTTGTTCCAGAGTTTCGCAGGTGAGCACGCCAAAAATTGTGGGAATTTGCCCTTCATAGTTGATCTGACCAATCCCTCTGACCACTTGCTGACACACGGCTTCATAATGTGTGGTCTGGCCGCGAATGACGGCGCCGAGACAGATCACGGCGACATACTCACCACTCTCTGCCAGTTTCTTGGCAACCTGAGAAATTTCACAGGCACCCGGTACCCATATGGCACAAATCTGCTCTTCTGAGGCTCCATGACGTAAGAGTGCGTCAATTGCACCGCCCAAGAGCTTAGACGTGATGAACTCATTGAAACGACTCACCACAATAGCGTACTTGCCCGTGCCAGCACTAATTTGACCCTTGATTTCTTTGATCATGCTCTGTGTCTCCAAAACCGTGAAACTCAGCGTTCCCGTTGGTTTTCATAAATGTAACCTTATTTGCCCATAATGGACGGCTCATTATAAGACTATCTTGCGTGGCTTTCCAGAAAAACACCTGGACGAACTTCGAGTTCTGAAATGTCACTCTCCGAGTGTTGATGTAAGTTGCTTGTGAGAAAAAGGTTGTGGTTCTGTTTTTGAGTCTGTTGCCAGGCGATGGATTGTCTTGGGGTTAACCAGAAAACTCCTAACGCCCCGTTTGCATGTAGTCGATATCGCCAAAGACAGAAAAGCAATGTCATTATACTCGTTTTAGATAGGGGTTTTTATGTTTTCAGAGGGTATGGAATTTGGTTTTTATGACCAAGCGGAGCAGAATGCCAACAGGGCATTGGAGCTTTATGAAGACGGCGACATGTCCGAGGCACTGGAGCAACTGGACACGGCATTGGAAATAAACCCCGCCAATAGTTCTTGGCACTTTGACAAAGCCCTGGCCCTGGATTCAATCCATCGTTTTGAAGAGGCCATTGCTGAGTATGAACTGGCACTGGATCTGAATCCTGAAGATCTGGAAATCCTAAACTCCCTGGGCGTGGACTATACACGCACCGGTTTGTATGACAAGGCCATTGGGATCTTCGAGCATATTGAGCAGCTTGATGCCAGTTTTGAGCCGAGTTATTGCAACCGGATTATCGCTTATACAGAAATGTCGATGCATGACAAGTCCGAGGAAATGTTCTATCTGGCGCAGCAAATCGATACTGATTGTGCCCTCTGTTACTACAATATCGGCAACAGTCTTTATGTACGCGGTTTGTATAAAAAAGCAGTGGGGTGCTGGATCAGGACTGCCGAGCTAGAACCCACGCATCCCCAGATTCATTATCGCGTGGCCCAGGCCTATTGGTATGATGGTGACCATGAGCATGCACGTGAGTATTTTCTTGAAGAACTTAGAAACAATCCCGGTGATTTGGATGTGATCTTTGACTTCGGCCTGTTCCTCCTGGAAAAGGGCGAAATTGAAGCAGCCAAAGAGAAGTTTCATCGAATCCTGGAATTCAATCCTTGCCATGCAGGGGCCATTTTTTATGTGGGCGAAGTGGCCCTGAACATGGGCAACTTTGAACGAGCTGTTGATTTTTATGACAGTGCTTTGCGTTATGACGACACACTGTCCGGCCCATACTATCGCCTTGCGCAATACGCGCTGGCTCAAGGCAAATACCAAAAATCTCGAGCCTACCTGTTGTCGGAATTACGTAACACGGTTGATAATGCCGATTTGTTGGTCTCCATGGGTTCCATGTTTTTGAATATGGCAGGGGGCCAAACACCCCCCATTGAATCTGGCAACGCCACAGAGCAAACTTTTGAGGAAATGGCGACGGAACAGGATTTGGATCATGCCATGCATTGTTTATTTCAAGCTGTGGATATAGATGAACATCATGTTCAAGCCTATTACTATCTGGGATTGGTCAGCGCCTTTAAAGGCTATTGGGATGATGCCTGTGACTTTTTTAATCATGCATCAAACTGTGACTCTGATCATGTACCCACATTGAAAAACCATGCCAAGGTTCTTGCGATTCAAGGGCAGTATGACGCAGCACAGGGAAAGTTGCGTCAGGCCATGACGCTGTCGCCCGAGCATGCAGGTCTGAAGGAACTGCGGCTGGAAATTTTATTCCGGCAGATATTTGGATCATTGGTTCCTCTAACAAGTTGGTTCAAGGGCATGGTTGGACGGTTTAAAAAGAAATGATTTGTTCCACATGAAAACAGGTTCGTAATCGACGCACCCAACAAAAACGAGTACTCTTGAACAGGTACTCGTTTTTTTTCTTTGATTGACACAGCATTTTTTCATATATTAGCGCCCATATACCTGATCAATACATTGAGATCGAGTGCAGGCGAAAAGGCCAGAGAATGAGTGATTGACAAAGCAAGCACCTGACAAAGTCCTGGCCAAAGCAATGTTTAACTAGAACTAAAACGCCATAAGTCGTTTACTTATAATGTTTTGGCCGAGTGGCGGAATGGCAGACGCTGGGGATTTAAAATCCCCTGCCCAATAGGGCGTGTGGGTTCGAATCCCACCTTGGCTATTTAATGACACCATGAACAAGCAACCCATAAAATCGGTATTCTTTGACTTTGGTGATACATTACTGGATTTTGCCCAATTGAGGCAGCACTATCATTTCTACCTGGGCGCTCAACTGACGTATGCCTATCTCAAAGATTTGGGGCAACCCACAGGACCGTTTATGTGGTATGTTATCAAGAACATGGGATACCTCCGGTTCAAGCATATTGTGTCAAACATCACTCACCGGGACTTTGACTCCCTAAAATCATTGCGTGGTTTGGGAGAAAGACATGGCATTTCCATGACTGACGCCCAATGGGAAGAGTATGTCTGGTTGTGGTATGAAAAATTGGGGTACGCTGCGGGTGTGGAGCCAGCGCTTGATCAAACCCTGCAGACCCTCCAGAATCAGGGGCTCAAGTTGGGCTTGATTTCAAATACTTTTTTGCACGCCAGTTCCCTGGACAGGCATATGGATGAACTGGGTCTGCTCAAATACCTGTCGCCGCGACTTTATTCCTATCAGTTTCCCTTTAGAAAGCCGGATCAACGCATCTTCAGGGTAGGTGCTGAGCGTATTGGGGAGGCCTTGCCCAACATTTTATATGTGGGCGATTTGATCAAAAATGATATTGTCCCTACCCTGGCCTTGGGTATGAAAGCCGCGTTAAAGCGTGGGCATTCCAACGTCGGAAAGGTTGTCCCTCCTGGGGCGTGGGAGGTGAAGACCCTATCCGAACTCCCGGAGTTAATCGCCGCCCACAACCAGTCATGCTAATCTTTCCCTGCCGAAAATGTTACGGCAGGTGACGGGCACGGGTCTTTAGATACTGCTTGATTGTCTCGGTGTCCGCATCCATGAGTTCACAACGTGTCGCCTTGGTTTCAATCCCCTCAAGCGCCTCAGGCAGCACCGGCGCCGTGCCAGTCGCCTTGGCAACAACTTTTCCAAATTTGGCCGGATGTGCTGTGGCCAGGCAGATCATGGGAATACCGTCTGTCTTATGTTCCAAAGCAGCATGGACTCCAATGGCAGTGTGCGGATCAAGTGTGTAATCATGTGCCTGTTTGAAGCACCGAATCGTCTTGAGAGCAGCTTCTTCAGATACGGCTGTGGATAGAAAGTCGTCTTGGATCTGGCCCAGTTGATCGCTGAGATCCAGTTTCCCGGTTTTTAGGAAATTGACCATCAGTGCCTTAGTCTGTACCGTATCACAGTTCATCAGGTAGTAGAGATAGCGTTCGAAGTTGGAGGCTGCCTGTATATCCATGGAGGGACTTGAGGTCTGGACCACGTTCCTTAGCGAATAATCACCTTGATTGACAAAGCGTGAAAGGATGTCGTTCGAGTTTGTGGCAAGCACCAGATGACGAATCGTATTGCCTGGCAACAGCTTTTTGGCAATGAACCCTGCAAAGATATCGCCAAAGTTACCTGTGGGGATTGAAAAATCAATGGGGCCACGGTGCCCTTGTCCTTGTATATCGAGTGAGGCTTTGACGTAATAAACGATCTGAGCCAACACGCGGGCCCAGTTGATGGAATTAATGGCTCCAAGGTGGTATTTGTCTTTAAAGGAGAGTTCATTAAAGAGGGCTTTGACCATGGCCTGGCCATCGTCAAACGATCCCCGAATGGCAATATTAAACACATTGGCATCCATGACCGTGGTCATTTGTTTTTCCTGAACCTCGCTGACGCGTTTGTGCGGGTGCAGAATGAAGATATTGATACGGGCCTTGCCGCGCACGCCATAGATGGCAGCGCTGCCCGTATCACCGGATGTGGCACCGAGGATGTTCATCACGGATTTGTTCTTATCCAACAGATATTCGAAGAGATTGCCGAGAAATTGCAGCGCCACATCCTTGAAAGCGAGGGTGGGGCCATGAAATAATTCGAGGATATGAAGATCGCCCAGAGCGACCAGTGGTGTCACTTCTTTCGTGCCGAATGTGGCATATGATTTGTTGATAAGATCGTGAAGTTCTGAAGCAGGGATGTCATCAATAAAGCGTGACATCACTTCAAAAGCAAGTGCCGGATAGGACAATGCCTGCCATGAGGCGAATGTCTCACTGTCGATCTTGGGGATTTCGTTAGGCAGGAGCAAGCCCCCATCCACACCCAGCCCCATCATCACAGCGTCAGTGAATGACAGGGGGGCGATACCGCCTCGTGTACTTATATATTGCATGGCTCTCTTTGCAAATAAATGGTTCACGTTTTTTAGATCACAGATCACAGATCACAGATCACGGTTCACGGTTCACAAATCCCAGTTGATTGAATGAACTGGTTTTTCAAACACGATGCTCTGCATTGTATCCATGAAGGCCATGGATTTCAAGTGATTATGGATGATCCTGAAGCCTTGTGACCTCCAGGGTGTCGCACGGAGAATTTGCCCTCTTTATCGACCCTCTGACCAAAGGTCTGCTCAAACCGGAAGTCCTGATTTCTGCCACCTTCAAAGCCAGTCAGGCTCAACATGCCTTTGATCTTGTAGAACAGAATCCAGCACAGTATCTCAAGGTGTTGCTGGAAATCTAAAAAGCACTGCTGAATGTTTCTCGTTCGACTCGCCCCAAGAAGAATCTGCCGTCATTATGCTTTTATCTATACAGTGGGAACTATGGCTCCGTGTTTGAGAAGCATCTTCCTGATATTCTTCAGCGATACCTTGAGCAGGGTTGTGTTCTTTTGCGCGGCCAGTGCGGCTGTTGCGCCTGCCGCTTGCCCCATTGCCATGCAGGAGGCCTGCACACGAAGACCGGAATTAGCCAATCGGTCGCTTGAGACAGATCGGCCTGCCACCATGATGTTCCGGCTTCCCTTGGGAATCAATGCACTCAGGGGAATGGTGGGTACTTTGCCTCTGGCCAGGGGATTGGGTTTGACGCCGTCGCGTCCGTGCAGGTCCACAGGATAGAACGCATAGCACACTGCATCTTCAAATACTCGGCCTGAGGTATAGTCGTCAACGGTGATTACCGTCTCGCCCTGGATACGGTAGCTTTCACGATGCGCGGTCTCCGGTTGCATGTGTACCAGACGAGCTTTGTTCTTTTGTTTGCGGAGTTCTTTGAGAAGTGACTGACGACCGGCCATGTTTGCCTGGGTGAGGGTGGCAGAGGTTGAGGAGTCTGCACCATGCACGTAGAGACGGTCAAGTTGCTCTCGTCCCACAGGATGCACTCCACCCAGCTTGTAGAGCAGGGATCCGGGTTGCGTTTCCGCCTCACGAAGTCTGGGCAGATCGAGCATGCCGACCACACTGGCGCCTCCGGTACAGTCGATGATTTGTTTACATGTCACCTGGCGGTGTGTGCCCGGTCCTACGCTTTCAACGATCCAGCCATCAGCTGTCTTCTGTACTGACAGGGGGGATTCGTAGTAAGCAATGGTCACACCTGCGTTGATGCACGCTTCCTCTGCAAGAAGCGCATACACGAACTGGTTGACCTGCACCTGATTCTGCCAATGGCGTGAGGGAATCTTGCTGAAATCGGGCAGAGAGCCTTGGTCGAGTTCAACGGCCTGCTTGACCAGTTCCCAACCGATGCCTGCGATAACCTGTTTGCCCCAGGCATCAAAAAGCCCAGGAAATGAGACACCGCCGGTTGTTGTGGTTCCGCCAAGCTGGGTGCCTCGTTCGATCAGAGCTGTTTTTGCCCCGGCTCTGGCGGCCTGGATGGCCGCGATGGTGCCCGCTGTTCCGCCACCGACCACAAGGACGTCTGTCTGTGTCCTAACAGTTACCTGGGTCTTGGGTGCGGATTGCGGTCGAGGCATTGCCGCTTCCAACAACCCATTGGATGAGGCGGCCACAGCCACACCAACAGCAGAACGCTGCATGAATTGTCGTCTTCCTAGGTGACTGTTTTTCATGTCTTTTCTTTCTCTATTCAGATTGATTACAGTGTATTGGGGAACTTACTGCTAAACCCATTTTCTCAAAAGCGCAACCTCAACTCAATTATGATACACAAGTAGTTTTTTTGTCAAGATGTTAGTTAGGGATCAGCCAAAAGGATTAGATCAAGGCAAACCGTCAAATTAAAGTCCCTTTCGGGGGTCTTGATTCGGTGTTTTCTTGACAAGAATACAAATAACGATTTAATGAAATTCGAAACACTCTGTTGTGCGGTCTAATAATTGGGGGGGACTTTGCTACTGTCGTGTTGAGCGATTTAATGTTGAAATTATTGAGTAAGGGTGGAACAATGAAAAAATGGATATTTACATACATGATTATGACTAGTGTTCTTGTTGCTCTTCTGACAACTGTGAGCAGCGCACAAGTAATATCTGGATTCTATGAATTAAGACTATTAGATGATGGCACAATATCATCTGGTTATGGCGATGGGTACCAGAGTAACCAGATTATATGGCACTATTACCCCTCTTCTAACCGTTACATCATGTGGTTTCATAGCACAGGCTATGAGCCGAATCGCGTAGGCGACTTCAATCTCACAGCATTCATCGAATCGCGTACCCCAGCGAATCCCCTAACTTACGATATCAGTTACGGATGGACCAAACCAACCTGGGTGAATGCATCACGTCCTCCTATGCCACTGACAGATGTGGCTACCCTAAGTGACGAAAACGCTTATTTTTCCACCAAAGGCGCAAAAAGCCAAACCAAAGCCAACTATAAATTGGATGCAGGCGAATATGCACACATTACCAGAAACTATCTCATTCAAGACTACCATCCAGAGTGGGTTTATGTCAGCATTAGCGGAACAAACGTGGCAATTAACCAGACCGTCACCATTGAAAACATTGAATCTGTACCCCACGCGATAGGCGCATGCTGCAACACCGCCACAGGAAACTGTTTTCTTACAGATACTGGATCCTGCCTAGTGCCGGACTACATATATCTTGGAGACGGAACAGACTGCTCAGACTGTCAGATTCAAAACTTCACTTGGGATTTCGGTGATGCACCCTCCTCCTACCAAGTGACTAAAGCAAGCAATGGTGCTCAGCACACAATCCAAACCGGTATGTACTTGGGTATCGGCATGGATCCCGACTTGGATGGCCAACCCAGTGCCAATGCTGACGCTGATGCCTGGGACGATGGAGTAGCATTCAATTCTCAAATCACATCAGGACAAAGTACATCGGTCACTGTAACCGCTTCTACATTGGGTGTTATTAATGCCTGGCTTGATCTTAATCAAGATGGAGATTGGGGCGACATCGGTGAACACATTCTGGCAGATGAACCGATTATTCAAGGCCAAAACACACTTTCGTTCTATGTACCCATCACGGCGACAGCAGGACAATCGTATGCACGGTTCAGGTACAATAGTTCAGGTGGCATAGGCTATACAGGCTTGGCTCCGGATGGTGAAGTTGAAGATTATGCAGTTTTCCTCCTCTCAGGCTCAAATCCCGACCCCGATCCAAACCCCGATCCAGAGCCTAATCCCAATCCAGGTATTGCGCCAGTATCTCCTTCAAATCTGTTTGCCAGCAAATGGAATCAACCCGTGGACCTGCTTGATTCGTCGTACAACCTTGTTTACGGGTGGAACCTGGTAACGCGTCAAGACGCAATTCCCTTGATTGCTGATGACTGGTTTAGTGGTGGCGCCTTACCCATTCAAGGCTTCCGTTGGTGGGGTGCATTTGATAATTGGCTTATGGGTGAAATGCCTGCAGATTTGCCGTACGGCTTCCATTTCGGTATCTGGTCAAACAATCCCACGCAGGATAAACCAGGGACTCTTATCTGGGAACATACTGTCAACAATTGGGTGTGGGCCTACACAGGGCAGGTTCAAGACGCACAAGGCCAAATCGGAGGAGAATCAGTCTTTGAATTCACATCTCTCATATCTCAAGACAAGTGGTTTTATCCCAGTGCCAGTCCCAACACCATTTATTGGCTAAGCATTGCACCGATCTATTCAAACAATGTCCTTTCTGCCACACCTTGGGGATGGATGACGCGTCAAACCAATGGCACGTTGCCTGCTGAGAGAATTCTAAGCATATACAATCCAGGGCAATGGCCGCCAGCCCTTGGAACAACATATGCAGCAGGTTCCCCTGTCACGTACCCGTCTTCAACACAATGGGATGTGGCCTTTGAATTGATCACCAGCCAACCTGGCGGCGGATCTTCCAGTAATAATTCTGATCTGGCAGAAGCCATTGGTGACTTGAATGACGATGGCACCATTGATATTAACGACCTATACATACTCCTAGGATTTGTATTAGGCGTTTAGAATGGCGTCTCTTAGGGGCAATCCTGGGGGGGTAGCATCTAAGGGAGAAACCTGTCCTCTTCGTGTTTTACGATCGCAAGCGAGTGGCTACTCAATTGTGATTTTTGTAGTGGTCTCCAAGTTGCCGCCCAATGGGCCTGTGTCCTGGGCCAGTGTGACCGAGTAGATGCCTTTTTTCAGTGATTGGCTCTCCCACGAGAGCCCGCAGGTACCGCCTCAGCCATATCCATACTGAGAGTAAAACTCATGGTCCGGGTCCAGTCCGCGATAGGTCATGTCAAAGACAATCTGATTGGCTTTGGGGGGATCAAAGGCTTCAGGGACTGGGGTGATTAAAGCCAAAACCGTGGGTTCTGCATCAGGCAGCGGGATCTTGCTGTCCGAACTGCCTTGATCTGAGCAGCCTGTCATTGCCACCAGAACGCACAACAAAAAACACAATGTCCGTTTCATCGTTGTTTTGCCTCCTTATAGAACTCTACTCAGCCACACAGTCTAAACCAACCTTCTTGTCTTTTAAAGTAAAAAACGAACTTATTAATATCCTTCCAAACCCTGTTTCTTGACGAGTATATTGGGACTGAGATCTCGTACCAGCAGGGCGGATACGAAACCGGTCCTGATGCTTCCTTAGTGGCTCCTCAGGTGGAGGGCGTACTCTTGGCCGTGAGGAAGGCACTGCTGGAGTAGTCAGTTGCCAGAGAAAACTTGTACGGAGGTACAGACAATGCAAAACAATACGCATGATCAAAAAGAACGGGAGACGCGCCGAAGATTTCTGAAATCCACGGGTGCAGTGGCAGCTGGCTTAACCTTGGCGGGTCTTGCGCCGGCCAGGGCGGCGAAAGAGACCCTGGCTTTGGAGGGTGGGGCAAAGGCCATTACCACTCCGGATGCCAAGCACGGTGAGGCCTCACGCTGGCTTCTGTACCAGAAGGCCGAAGAAGAGGCCGTACTCAAGCTCATAAGGCATTCCAGTTACGAGCCCATTAACGTGTTGGAAAGGGACTGGAAGGCCTATACCAAGTCACCCTATGTCAAGGCCTTTGAAAAGGTGTGGGCCCATCGCAAGTCATTGGCGTAACGGTGGCAATTTGACTGAGGCCTGCGGAGAAAAGGGGCGCAAGACCATTGTACAGGGCAAGTCACACGTCAATTTCGTGGAGTCAAATGGCAAGCTCTACTTTGCCACACACATTGGGTATTACAGCCTGATTGATGGCATGGATTTTTATTCAATCTGCTTTAATGCGGTTGTGACAATCTGTGTGATTTCGGTCTCAATGTTCTCAGTGAATGGGGCTGGCAGGGCATAGGCCTGACGTTTAGTCTCTTCTTCAGACCAGCGTTCACCATAGCTGATCTGTCCGGTGGCCAAAGTGCAGGCCAATGAACCGGCCAGGGGCGTCATGGCACCTTCACGCAGATGGTCAAGCACAGCCTGCCCCAGCTTTTCTCCAGTCGCGTGGGCGCGTGCTGGATCAGCGGTGAATACGAGCTTCCTCGTGTCAGGGTTTTTGTGTACGACCTTGGCATCCGCACCGCAGCCCTGCACAAATACGGCCTTGGTGTCAGGCAGGTTGGCGACCAGATAGTCGCGCATGGCTTCGGGGTAGCCCGGACTCCACTTTTCGATGTTGCCAGAACTGGTGGGGTGACAGGCGTGGCCCACCAGGATGATCTGATGCGGCGAATGGGCTCGCGTCATGCGAAGGATTGACGTGTGGCCATCAAACGAACCCTGTGGATAGGGGCCGAAGATAATATTACCCTGGCTGGGAAGACGTCGATTGCACCCAATGCCTCGGAAGTCAATGTGGCTGTATTGAACTACGCCAGGGCAGAGGTTCTTGATGGCAGTGTCCACACTGGCCAGGATCTGGTCTTCCATGTGGCCCATGTACCAGACATTGGGACCACCCACGCTGAAGCTCATTCGAAAACGCACGGCCGGGCCCCAATGGGTGTGTGAGGCCGACAGCAGGATGTTTTCTGGTGGAATCCCATGTTTTTTCTGAATGCGGTGGTCGGTGCAATATCACCAATGCGGAATACAACAATCGCATGCTCTTGATTTTAGAACAGGCCGGTCACCTGTCCGGTTTGGATATTCACATCAATACGACGGTACGCCGGATTTGAAGCGGTGCCGGGCATGAGCTTGATTTCGCCAGCCAGGGGTACGATTAACTTGGCGCCCTTGTAGATCATGAAGTCGCGAATGGGCAGGGTCCAGCCCGTGGGGCGGCCCTTGAGGGCTGGGTCATGTGACAGACTCAGGTGGGTCTTGGCCATGCAGATACCAAAGCCTCTGTACTCGCCATTTTGCGATTCAATGGCAGTCAGTTTTTCTTCGGCGGTTTCGCTATAGCTTACGTCTTCTGCGCCATATATGTCACAGGCCAGTCTATGAAGTGCTTTTCGCAGGGGGGTGTCTTCCTCGTACAGATAGTTGAAATCCTGATGATTGTCACAGGCCTCAAGTACGGTCTGGGCCAATTCGATAGCGCCGTCACCCCCCTCGAGCCAGTGTTTGGATACGGCGGCGTAAGCGCCATGTTGTTCTGATATTTTGCAGACCAGGGCGATTTCGGCTTCGGTGTCCGTATGGAAATGATTGATGCACACCACAGGGCGAATGCCGCTCTTCTTGACAATTTCCAGGTGAGCAATGAGGTTGTCACATCCACGCTCCACGAGTTTAAGATTTTCTGAGGTGTAGGCTTCGTCCAAGGGGACACCTGGTTTGACAGCAGGACCACCGCCATGCATTTTGAGCGCACGGATTGTGGCAACCACCACCACGGCATCCGGGCGGAGTCCAGAGGTTCGACATTTGAGATTCCAGAACTTTTCATACCCAATGTCTGAGCCAAAGCCACTTTCTGTGACGTGAAATTCTGACAATCTGGTGCCCAAAAGATCGGCAATAATGGAACTCTGGCCGATTGCAATATTGGCGAATGGGCCTGCATGTACGAGTACGGGCTGACCTTCCAGTGTTTGTATGAGATTGGGATTTAACGTCTTGACCATCCATGCGGCCATGGCACCATCCACCTCCAGGTCTGCTGTGGTCACGTCACCACCCTGTCTGTTTTGAGCGAGGACCATACGTGCAATGCGTTTTCGCATGTCTTTGAGGTCTTTGGATACGGCCAGAATGGCCATGAGTTCGCTGGACACAGAAATGGCAAATCCTGAATCCATTTCCAGACCGTCCATTTTGCCGCCACGTCCAATCCTGATATTTCGCAAGGCCTGGGCACAAAAATCCATGACCCACTTGGTGTGTACATTATCAGGGTCAATGTCGAGCCGTGTGAGTCCTCGTCGGGTTAGAGTGGCGTCATCGTAGTTGTGTTCATGCTGCATACGTGCGGTTAATGCCACCATGGCCAGATTGTGGGCGTGGGTAATGGCATCGATGTCCCCAGTCAGTCCGAGTGACAAGGGGGCCAGGGGAATACACTGGGCCAGACCGCCGCCTGCAGCGGAGCCCTTGACATTGAAGGTGGGGCCGCCACTGGGCTGTCGAATGGCGCCGCTCACGCGTTTGCCAAGTTTACCGAGTCCTTCGATCAGGCCGATAACGGTTGTGGTCTTGCCTTCCCCCAGGGGTGTGGGCGTGATAGCCGTGACATCAATGTATTTTCCAACAGGGCGATTGGCCAGACGTTCCATGACGAGGGGGTAATCCACCTTGGCGAGTTGTCGTCCGAACGGGATGATCTCATCAACGCTGACACCCCATTCTTGGGCCAATAAGGAGATCGGTTTCATGAAAGACTCGGCGGCTTGGGCGATTTCCCAGTCTTTTAACTGTGTGGGATCAAGGTCAGATCGTGACAGGGCATGGGCAGAGTCTGCTGTGCCGGAATTCGTCAGCTCAATGTTATTGGTATCGCTTGATGGTTCAGCATTTTTGTTCGGTCCGGATTGTGAGGCAGATTGATCCATGATATTTTACTCCCAATGAGCCCTGTCATGACTGAAGTTTTGCAAACTTCAAGTTTTTAGTTTTTAGTTTTCAGTAGGCAGTATACAGCATAAAAAACGTGTTTTACTAAAAACTGAAAACCAAAAACTGTACACCACAGGGCTT
>CAZBTJ010000138.1:0-15132 GCA_964494325.1 uncultured Pirellulales bacterium | reverse complement strand
AGATTACTGAACGTACGGATGTTTATGGTCTAGGGGTGATTCTTTATCAACTGCTCACCGCGCACCTGCCTCATGCCATGGGTGGAGGTCGTTACGACGTTCTAAAGCGGATTGTAGAAGACGACGTCACCGAACCGAGCCACTTCAATGAAGGGATTGATCGGGAGTTGGAATCCATCATCCTGACCGCCCTAGGAAAACTGCCTGAAGATCGGTATCCCTCAGCTCGGGTATTGGCCCAAGACATTGACAACTACCTCAAAGGCGAGCCGCTTTATGCCCGCAGTCTCAGTTCTATCTATCGTCTGAAGAAACGGCTAAGTCAACAGCTTGGCAAATACAAGATGCTGGCAGTAGGGGCTGTACTGGGTTGCGTTCTGTTGGCGGTAGGATATTTGGTTTTTCAGTTCCAAAACGGAAGTCGGCAACAAGAATCTACGGCAGCCCAAGAAAGCCAGACTCCCGCAGTACTGGCTGTGACTGATGATCCTGTGGTCAGTAAGGGGATTGAGATTCCCCCCTTACACACCAACACGATAGAGGAGAAAGGCGTCTGGTTCAAGCAGTATGCCCAAAAGTATCCCCTGCATGCGGCTGTGCGTACAGGTGATATGAATAAACTTAAAGCCCTCTTGGATCAGGGAGTTGCATTGGATCAATTGGATCTGCGTAAGTGGTCGGCATTGCACTGGGCGACCTATCTGGGACGTGCTGATGTGGCCCAGAAACTGTTTAGTCGAGGCGTGCAATCGAAGCGCACATACAGTCGGGATCTCTGGGATACATCCATTGTAAATCTGGCCAGAATACATGGTTATGTACAACTGACTACAGTTGCTTCTTATTCAGAATCGAATGATATTTATTCGGCCGTGAACAAAGAAGATTTTGTGCGTATGCGTGAGTTGTTGGACCAGGATCCTAACCTTGCTCGTATGGGTCAGAAAGAAAAAAGTATCACACCCTTGCATGAAGCCGCTGCCATTGGTTCTAAAGCCGCTGTTTCTCTTTTAATTGAGTATGGTGCTGACATACAGGCTCAAACTATACAAGAAGTTACCCCAATACAGCATGCAGCCTCCTGGGGACAGGAGGTCATGGTTGATTATCTAGTCTCTTGCGGAGCCACAAAAGGCATTTTATGCGCTGCCGCATTAGGAGACATTGAATCGGTTCGAGCTTTTTTACAGCAAGATCCTCAAGCGGTTCATATCGAGCAGGGACAAATAACACCCCTTAAGTGGGCAACCTATTGTGGACATGCCGATGTGGCAGAGTTACTTATCGAGTATGGTGCTGATGTAGAGGATAAGGCATTGGCATTGATATATTGGCCTGTTAAATATAACCATGTTGACACTGCCGAGGTCTTATTAGAACATGGCATTACCGAATCCTTGGATCAAAAAACAAAAACACACCTGTTGGGAATTGCTGCTTACCATGGTTATGTAGACATGGTCAAATTACTGTGTTCATACAATTTGCATGTCGATGACAAGGTTCAAGGATCCACCCCCCTGCACGCAGCAGCCTTTAGCGGTGATGTTCCCACCGTTGAATATATCCTCAATCATATCAGGGACGATATTTACAATCAAAACAATCAAGGCCATACCCCCATGGATATTGCCAAGCAAATGGGCTATGACGAAATCGTAACCTTTTTGCAGGGATATGCTGCCAGGGAGGAACATGGGACGCCACAGAAAATGGATAGCTCCCTTTCTGATCCCAGAGGCAATTTGCAGGGAAATCCCAATAACGCCTATCTGGATATTGTTCAAGCATCTGTGAGATCACAGGGAAACAGCTATGTTTTTAGTGTAACCATGGCAGGTGATTTTCTCAGCCCCAATCAGCTTCAACCACAGGACGCGTTTACTATTATCTGGTTTGTTGATAGTGATCGAAACGAAGCAACCGGCCAAACCAAACGAGGCAATGACTACAATATCCACTTGACCGCTTCCAAGCAGAGAGGATGGACGAAGGAATGGTACAAAGTTACTAAAGCGAGTCGCAAAGATGGTATCTCCATCAATTTTCAAGAACTTGCAGTTTCAGTCAATGGCAACACTGCCACCTTAACAATTCCGAAAAATTACCTGCCCACACAGGAATTTGATTGGTATGTCAATGCGCAGACACGCCCCTTTACAGGTAGCCATGCCAGTCGAAATCCGCCCAGCAGTACTGCCACCTTCCGTATGGAATCATTGCACGGGCCCACTTAGAAACAACGGCACAATTTTTGGTGAACCGTAAACCTGTTAAGTTGACAGGTGGCGACCCGACGAATCCTCTGGATTGGGAAACCTGCCTTGTTGATATCAGCATTCCGTCATTTCTGCATTCAGCTTGCTCCACAAATCAAACAGTTTCCACAAAATATTTAAATAAATGCATGGTTTTCATCCTCTTTGCGAACTTACTCATGATAACAAAAAAAAGCGTAATCGAAACCGTTTATTAACCCCTGTTTAGGAGATTTGATCATGAAAGCTTTAAGGAATCTAGTTTTGTGTAGTTTGGAATTGACACGCGTGACGCTTATTTTGTTGTAAGACAACACCTAAATCTTCCCTGGGAACCACAGGGAGCGTTCAAGCGGGTGGGCCGCGTTGATGGAGCGATGGTGTCTGAACAACCGGTCGTCATCAAAAATAATGACGGTAAAGAACTGAAGATACGCCGCATTCGTATCCATTTGGATCAACCCACACGTGATGGTGATCAGGATGTGTTTGTTCTTACTAATTTACCTAAAAAAGTCAATGCCAAAAAAGTCGCTACGCTTTACCGAAAACGTTGGACAATTGAGACCGCCTTTCAAGAGCTCACTGAGCACTTAAACTCAGAGATCAATACCTTAGGTTATCCCAAAGCGGCGTTGTTTGCTTTTTGTATTGCTTTGATTGCTTACAATATGATGTCGGTCATCAAGGCCGCTTTGCGTAGTGTCCATGGCACAGACGTTATTGAACAGGAGGTGTCAGGATACTATGTGGCGAATGAACTCTCAGGCGTCTACCTTGGGATGATGATTGCGATTCCTGACAAACATTGGCAGGTCTTTTGTCGTATGCCATCGCACGAGTTTGTTAATGTTCTTCGAGACCTTGCGTTGAATGTTCAGCTTAGAAAATATAAAAAGCATCCTCGTGGGCCTAAAAAACCAGTCCCCAAACGTATCTATGATAAGAAGCACCCTCATGTCTCAACGTTTCGGTTGATTGCTACTCGGAAGTCCTAGAGTCAGCCGCCTGAAGAAGACATATAATTCTTATGCTTTTTAAGAACCATTGCTGTGATAGCAAGGCAACTCTTCTGCGCGTTATTGATCTTTGAATTATCCAGACCGTTTCAATAATACATTGTCAATCTTTAATCGCTATCCTGATGGCTAACAGATACGCTCTTATTGAAACAATTCTGCCTGCCATGCTACAAAATAGGATGTCACGCATTTGGGGAATTCGTGGCCAAAAGCCACCTTGAAAGGGCTGCCCGATTAACGGGTGTATATTTGCACGCTCCATCACCTTCTGTTTTGGTCAAAGTCCCAATCCAAGGATGTCCCTGGGGTGAATAAAATACCAAGGGTCCTGATCTTGGTACTTCATTCAATGCCCGTATTGTCTCAGGCCACAACGGCAGATTTCTCGAAACTCCCGTCTTGTTTCTGGCAAAGTTGACCCTGCTATTGTCAAAATCCAAGTCTGTCCATTTTAGTAGGCCACAATCGGTACATCCAAATCCGCAATTCAAGCCCAGCCATATCATGGCCCTCATCTGCACGTCAGCGAAAAGCACCAGTTTCTTAATCTGTTCGGAAGTGAACGTGTACTTTTCCTGATGAATGACCTTGCATCGTGAGATGGCATCAATATTTGGAATAGTTTCAGTAATATCATTCTTCCTTGCCCAGTGAAACATCGCTTTCATAATACTGATGTGAAGATTTAGGCGATGAGCCGAATAATAGGCACGCTGGAGTTTCCGTTTATAGTTCTGTAGATCCATTGTTGAAATACTTTCTGTCTCTCGATCGGGCCCAACAAAGGACATCAATTTTTCCAAGCTGCTGATTTGATCATTATAATGTTTTGGAGAAAGGTCACCAGCCATGACTTTACTGTTTTGATACCCTAAATAGAGGTCACATAGTTCTTTCAAACTCATATTCCTGTTGGCTTCTACTTGTGTCGAATTCTGTCCGCCGTGCAAATATGTCGCCAGATCCAAATACCTCTGTAGTGCCTGTTTCTTATCACTTCCAAAGTAGTGAATCTTTCCCTTGATCTTTTTGCAGTATTGTCCTGTGGAATGACGGGTTAAAGGAAATTTGCCCGAACGCGCCTTTCTTTATTGATGTTTTCATGGTCCTGCCTCCTGAAAAAGATTGTGGATTCCTTGATGATAATCCCGACTTAGTTGTAGTTGTGGTTGTAGTTTTCTAGCAAACCAACCACACTTCATTTATGTAACTCACTATAAATCAATATTTTCTCCAAGGTCTAAGGACTCAGGCCACCGAACCCGGGAAACAGTTCAAAAAACGCGCTTTATTCTGCGTTCTGAGTCCTGTATCCTGTGTCTTGCCGGGCTTCTGCAAAAGTCCAGCAGGATCATGATTTCAGGCAACTGACTTTTTTATGGAGTTTAGAAATGGCATGGACAGGTAAACTTGTGGGCGGTGTGCTGGGTTCCTTTCTGGGCCCCTGGGGTGCTGCAATCGGGGTAGGACTCGGGCATCAGTTTGACAGAGGGGTATCGCGTGTGCAGCGTGCCGCCATGCTAATTCAGGTGGCTTTTTTTGGATGTCTGGGCAAAATGGCAAAGGCCGATGGGGTCGTCACCCAGGAAGAAATCGACGCTGTTGAAAAAATCATCGCTCGGCTCGGCTACACGCCCAAAATGCGTGAAGCTGCGATTGGTATCTTCCGAAAAGCCAAAGACGACGACCATAGCGCTGCCGACTATGTCAACCAGCTGGCCGCAGCCATTCAGTATAACCATCAAATCGGCATGACCTTTATTGCGGCGTTGCATGTCGTGGCGCAGGCCGATGGTGTGATCCACCCCAGCGAACTGGAAATCCTTCAGCAGATGGAGCAGGCGTTCCGGTTGCAACCGGGCACGGTGGACGCTCTGCTGCGAGGCCGAACAAACAATCTTGGTGACGCGTACAAGGCACTCGAATGCACGCCAGAGATGTCTTATTCCGAAATTCAGAAAGTTTATCGCGAGAAGTGTCTCCAGTTCCATCCTGACAAGCTGGCCTCAAAGGGGCTGCCAGATGAGTTCATGAAATTTGCAAACGACCAACTCGTCAAATTAAATGAAGCCTACGACACCATCAAGAATGCCCGAGGTTGATCCGTAGGGGCGGCTCCCTGCGGCCGCCCTCACAGTCAGTTCTGATTCCGCGTGGCCAAGGTCTTATCAATCTGGGCCTTCAGGAAGGCTGGCTTGATGAACACGGCGATAAAGTGATCACTGCCCGGAATCATCGAATAAGTCTGCAGGATCCAACCTGCCTCTTCTGCCTGTTGGGTCAGTAGCCCCGGCTTCCAGGCGTGGTCCTTGCCTCGACCGGAGGCTAGATCCGTGTGCAACTCTACTACAGCCAAGCGTCCAGAGGCCTTTGTTACCTGAGTAAGGTGGCGAAGATAGGCCACGTGTCCCTCCAGGTGATGATAGGTTTTGGAGATATAGACCAGGTCGCAAGAATCATCAGGCAGGCCGGTGCCATCCATGGGGCAACGATAGGCCTTGATCTGTCTGGTATCCACATATTTTTTCGTGATGGCATTCACCTTGTTCTGAACCACTTCCCCGGCATGCACCTTGCCGCTGGCTCCCACTCCGTCGGCCAAAAGCTTGGTCCACCATCCGTCACCAGCCCCGATATCGGCGACAATTTGACCCGGCTCCAACGCCAATTGAGCCATGACAAAGTTCGCTGCTTCGCGATAGCCGTGCCCGGCGCGTGAATTCGATCTCTGGGCCAACACAGGTAGACATAGGGCTGCAATCAATACGACACTGACTTTGACATGTTTTAGCATAATTCGACTCCACCAAATTAATTGGAAATGATATGTGATTACGCTGTATCACCATATGAGGGCAGCTGCTCCATTTTCTTGATACCTTCGGGGCCATTATAAATGAAAAAACGAAAAACTCCAGGGGATAAAGCAGGTAGGTACAATGCAGTCGGACCAGGATATATCATTAACCGCAGAGCATTTCATGGAAAATGCCACCCTCCAAAACATGCTTAGCGGCCTTTTGGGGGAGGCTGTTTCTCCCTTGATCTGCCTTGACACAAGGTGTAGACTCTCTCTATGGCTATAAAATCAACCTTTCTGTCAGTCAAATATGTATGACAGTGCCGGTGCCAGCTGGCAACGCATTGGAAAAGGCGGGGCGGATCGTACGAAAGTAAATCAGCAACCAGATAGCACACCCACGAACAGTGAGGGACAAAGAGCATGACAAAAAGAACAACCTGTTGTAAATCGCTATTCATTGCCTGTCTTTTTGTGGGCAGCGTTATCGCGGCCCCATTGACCACTGCCTCTGCCAAACCTCAGAGGGAGGGGTTGACCCGGGAGGGATTCCAGAACCCTCCTTTGGAGGCACGCCCCGGCGCATTCTGGGCCTGGCTTGAAGGGCACGTCAGTCTGGAACGTATTACGTATGAGCTGGAGGAGATGAAGGCCAAGGGCATGGGCGGCGCCGATATCTGGGATGTGCATGCCTACATCAATCCGGATGGCATGATTCCAGCGGGGCCAACCTTTCTGGGAGACGAGTCAGTCAAGGCCATTGCCCACACCTTGAGAGAGGCCAAACGTTTGGGATTAAACATGGGTATGGTGGCAGCCAGCGGTTGGAACGCCGGGGGCACATGGGTGGAGCCGGCAGATGCAGGCATGGGCCTGTTTCATTCTCAGGTGTCTGTTTCAGGGCCCGCCACCTTTTCCAAGACTCTGCCTTTTCCTGAGGTGCCCAAAGACTGCCCGAAAGATACAGAGGGGCATCCGTTGTTTTCAAAGGAGGTGGCTGTTCTGGCAGTGCCAGAAACCGGGGATCAGACACTCAAGTCCACCGACTCTGTGATGGATCTGACAAGATATTGTGACAAGGAAGGACACCTGACCTGGGATGTGCCTTCGGGCCAATGGACGATCTTTCGATTTATCATGAGCAATACCGGCTATCAGTTGATTGCCCAGAGTCTGAACTCGGGTGGGCCCATGATCGACTTTTTGAATCCCGAGTCCACGCGTATGCATTTCGGCCACATCATTGATCGCCTCGAATCGGAGCTGGGGGATATCAGCGATTTTCCGCTGGATCACCTGGAGGTGGACAGTATGGAGTTGGGACACCATACCATCTGGACCGAGAAGCTCATCGAACGGTTCAAGAAAGACTATGGCTACGATCCTCTCCAATATCTTCCGCTACTAACAGGGTGGAACACGAAGGATGCGCACGTGAAGCAGCGTTTTCTGTATGACTGGAAGAAACTGATCAGCGATGTGTTTATAGACAATCACTATCGTACGGGCAGTGCGTTCCTACGTGAATACGGGGTAAAACTCTGTGCCGAGGCCGGCGGCCCGGGCGCACCCATCTGGGACAGCTGCCCTGTGGATTCCTTGAAGGCCCTGGGTGCGGTGGATATTCTGCGCGGCGAGTTCTGGCCCAAGATGCGGAATATCTGGCTGGTCAAGGAGATCTCGTCAGCTGCGCACATATACGGCAAAACCATTGTGGATGCGGAATCGTTCACGAGCTGGCGTCACCTGCAGGACGGACCCTATTTTTACAAGCTCATGGCGGACAGGGCCATGGGTGAGGGGTTGAATCACTTCACATTTCACACGTTTGCACACAGTCCCGAAGAGGCAGGGTTGCCGGGCAATTACTATCATGCAGGCACACACATCAATCCAAACCGTGTGTGGTGGCCCATGGCCCGGCCCTTTATCGACTATCTGTCACGATGCTGCTATATGCTCCAGAAGGGATTGTTCGTGGCAGATGTCTGTTACTATTACGGAGACCAGGCCCCGAAATTCGTGTCCGCCAAGGGCGTGGATTATTGCCCAGGTGACGGGTATGACTATGACGTGGTCAACAGCGACGTGATTCTGAATCGCATGAGAGTCAAGCACGGCAGGATCGTACTGCCCGATGGCATGAGCTATGCTGTCCTGGTTCTGCCGGAACGCAAAGACATGGATCTGGATGTGCTGAAAAAGCTGGCATCCATGGTCAAGGCCGGTGCCACGATCATCGGGCCCAAACCTGATCAAACCGGGACATTGATAGATTACCCCAAACGTGATGGTCTTGTTGCCAAACTTGGTGACAGACTTTGGGGTGCGTGTGACGGCCAGTCGGTGAAAGCACATCAACATGGCAAGGGGCGTGTTATATGGAATCGCTCTGTGGCCGACGTCTTACAGGAGAAGGGGATCGTGCAGGACTTCCAGTATACCGGTCCTGACGCACGAACACGTCTGGATTATGTGCATCGACGCACAGACACCGAAGACGTTTATTTTGTCATTAATCTGAATGAACGCTGGGAAGCCGTGGAATGTGCCTTTCGCGTTGCAGGCAAGAGGCCCCAGTTGTGGCATCCGGAGACCGGTCAGTTGAGTGATGTACCGGCTTATGCCATCAAGGACGGTGTGACTCGCCTGTCCCTGCATCTCAAACCGGCAGAATCCGTGTTTGTCGTATTTCACGAGCCTGCTGCGACAACCCACTTTACACGTGTTGAGACACTGAAGAGTAAAACGCTCCACACCACACCGATATTCTCTCCGCATTCGGCCACACCGGGCGGACCCATGTGGTTGTCCGACGGCAAAACAGACGTCGCTGATCAGCATATCACCTTTGATCTGGGTGCTCCGCATCAGCTCAAGAAGATTAGTGTCTGGAATTACATTGAAGCGGTGCGCGGCTTCATGAATTATGGTATCAAGGACATGGAGATCCTGGCGTCTTCAAACGGCGCGGAATTTCGGGCATGTGGCACATTCTCTTTGAATGAGGCCTCGCAAGTAGAGGACAAACACTATCATCAGGATCTCGCAGTGCAGATCGACAATGCCCGGTATATTCGCTTTGATGTCAAGACCAATCACAGCACGACTTTTTATTCCAACGGTGTCAGTGAGCGCGCGGGGTTATGCCGGGTGAAGTTCTTTGGGGAGGATGAAATTTCCGGCGTCAAGATTCACTCAGTGTCCAGTGGCATGGCTTTTGAACCGGCATCGGATGATGCGGTGGGCATAGCTCGGCCTGATTCGGAACTGAAAATGGATGCATCCAATCGTCCGTATCTCAGGGTATGGACGCCGGGCACCTATGTGTTGCACAGGACTGACGGACCGTCAAAGAAAGTTGAGGTTCAGTCTATCAACGGACCGTTGGATATCTCCGGTCCGTGGCAGGTGAGCTTTCAATCGGGCCGGGGCGCACCGGACCAGACCCGCTTCGAGACACTCATTTCCTGGACCGATTCCAAGGATGACGGTATCAAGTACTTCTCCGGACGTGCTGTGTATCGCAAGGAATTCAAGATGTCACGCCGCAACCTGAAGAAGAATATTCACCTGGAGCTCGATCTGGGTGTGGTTCAGGACGTGGTCCGTGTCAGCGTGAATGGGCAAGAAATTGCCGTGCTGTGGAAACCCCCATTCTCTGTGGACATCACGGATGTGGTGACTTCGGGAAAGAACACACTGACCGTGGAGGTCGCCAACAACTGGACAAATCGTCTGATCGGTGATGCCTTTGTGCCAGCGGAAGAACGGGTCTGTAAGACGAATCTTCAAGAGAAACTGTCTCGCAAGGACCGGCGTTTGCAGCCGGCCGGACTCCTGGGCCCGGTAAAGATTTATTTGGCCACTGATGTGTATGGCCACGAAAAATGAAACTCTGTGACGACTTTTGCCGAAGCATTGTCAATGCCTGGTACAGCTCACAATGTTGCTCAGATAAGCGGAGTTTCTAGAAGCTTTGTCGGCATCTTTGTCGTAAACTTTGTCGGTTTCCCCTGCCCCACTTCAGTGGGCTTACGACAAAGAAGGGTTGAAAAATAGCAAAATCAACGAAAGGAAAGCTATGAGATTGAAGAAGTCTCTATGTGTTGACAGCCTGGCGGTTATTCACAGCACACTTATGAAACGCCGTAATTGCGTACGAAGTCCGAAAAGGGCGGTCAAAACAAGGCGGCTGTTTATGACTTCAGCGGGGATTCAGTTGATGGTAATAGTGACACTGTTGCTCGGCATGGCCGTCGATGTCGGCGCGCAGCACAAAGACAAACCGCGGCCGGAAGCCTGGAATAATCTGGTTCCTGGCGGGCGATTTATGGACAGGATCCTGCCTTCGCCCATTTACAAGGGACTGGAGACCGATACATGGGGAACGGGTGCGGTGCGCCCTCGTGACATCCATAATGGCATTGAAGATCCTGAGTGGTCCTATTGGGGCGGCAAGCCCGTGCTGGGACCGGATGGCAAGTATCATTTCTTTGTATGTCGATGGAGAGAAGACGACCCGCGTGGGCACCAGGCCTGGCCGACGTCCGTGATCGTTCATGCCGTGTCTGACCGGCTGACAGGGCCTTTTGTCGTGAAGAAAGAGATCGACGAGGGTCACTTTCCGGAGATACATCAGCTTAAGGATGGTCGATATGCGCTGTTTCACTTCAAGGGATACTATCTTGCCGATAGCCTTGACGGACCCTGGACATCCATCACCGAGGGCTGCGGCTTTCATGGTAAAACCCTTTTGGGCTCGGTGACCCTGCGCGAAGACGGCAGCCTGCTGATGCTCGACCGATATATGAGGGTCTGGATCCGAGAGAACGGCGATGATAATTTCCATCGCGTAGGCGGCAAATCGGTTCACCCGGCAGAGATTCCCGGCCGATATGAAGATCCCCTGGTGTGGCGTACGGAGGTGCAGTATCACGTGATCGTCAACGACTGGTACGGGCGCACGGCGTATCACCTTCGTTCCAAAGACGGCGTCCTTTGGAAAGAGGATCCAGGCGAGGCCTATACCATTGACTTTGATCGCCACGAAGACGGCACAAATATGGGATGGTACAAATATGAGCGGCCAAAAGTGTTTCAGGATCCATACGGCCGCGCCACGCATATGTACCTTGCAGTCCTTGACGTGCCCAAGAAGGACGACAAAGGCAACGACAATCACAGTTCGAAGAACATTGCCCTGCCCCTGGTTGTGGGCCGACGCCTGACAATTCTGAATAACGCCAGAATCACGACAGGCACCAGGACCATGCGTTTGCAGATCCATGCGGAAGACGGTTTCAATCCTCATATGGATGTGGACGTCAATTCCCTGCGGTTCGGCGCCCCGGAAAGGGTCGACTTCGGTCACGGATGCAAGCCGATCAAGTCAGAAACCTTCGGTAAGGACCTCGTCGTGACATTCGACGCCACGAACAACGGTTTTACTGACGGCAACTTTGCCGCGAAACTGATCGGCAAGAACAGCCAAGGCAAGCTCCTGTTTGGCTACGCACGCCTGCCGGGCGTGGACTATTCGCCGTATGTTGTCAAGCGGTAAGCGTACGAGGCAATTTGAATGGGAGGATCGAGTCAAGATGGCAAACCAAAAAACAAAAAAGGTTCTGGCCCTGACCGCAATCGTGTTGATAGGGTCTTTTCCTCTCGTTGCGGGAGATTCTTTCGGGGCTCCGCCTCGTTTATCACGCGCGAGGACCTCTGGGGCGAAGGCTCCGTTCGGGGCCTTTCACACGAAGATTGACTCAGGTCGGGCGTTCGAAAGATTCTCCCGAACGGACCGCCACGCCGACATCGTGGTATCGGTGACTGCTGCACATGGCCGTCTGGTGTTCTGGCGGGGTTCCAGTTACCTGCCATACTGGGAAGCGGGCAGAGTGGAGTACGTGCCGGAAGTGATACCCCGAACAGGAGACGGGGCCGCCGCCATGCCGGACCGGGTGAACACGTTTTCGCGGGTTCGGATTATCGAGAGTTCGCCATCCAGAGTCATTGTGCATTGGCGATATGATCCCGAGTTCGAGGGTGACAACCCCAAGATCGGCGTGGATGCCTGCGGCTTCGTTGATGAATACTTCGCCATCACGCCGGATGGGAAAGTGACGCGTACGATTAGGCAGGGAACGGACCGCATTGATGATTGGAACGATCCGCTGCGCAAGACAGTACAAACCTTCACCTTGACGGCTGCTGGTATCGAGCATGTACGAACGAAGCGTCCGGGCGCGTCCCCACCGGTGGGGATGGTGGAGGGCAATCCGATGCGAGCGCCGGCGTCAGGATCGCCTGTGGCCTGGTGGCCGTTTGACGAGGCTCAGGGGAATGTCACCGAGGAGAGAGTGTGGCAGCGGTCCTCAGTTATCGCCGGCCACAAGAGCCTCTGGAAGAAAGGTGTTTCCGGCACGGCTCTGCAGTTCGACGGCTACTACAGCATGGTCTCCCTAGCCGCAGCGCAGGCGCCGATCATTTCTGGAAGCCTTACCCTGGAGGGATGGGTTGCGATCGGCGCCTATCCGTGGCATTGGGCGCCGCTGATTCAGCAGGGCGATGACCAAGGCTATTTCCTCGGTGTCGACGGACACGGGTATCCCGGTTTCAAGATCCAGGTCGCCGGCGAATGGCACGTACTGCAGCTTTCTGGCGAGCCGCCCCATGCTGGCAACATGAAACTCCGCCGGTGGTACCATCTGGCCGGAACCTATGACCGGGCCAGCGGGATGATGAGCCTCTACATTGATGGAAAGCCGGTCGCTGCCAAGACCGTGCCCCAATCCGGAATAGAGGCGGCAGACTCACCCATCCAGATTGGCAAGGGCAAGGACCGCATTCCTGTGGATAATTACAAGAAGAACGCCACGTCCTATTCGTTTGACGGCCTGATCGATGAAGTCAGGATCTACGATTCGGCACTGGGTGCCGGGGATGTGGCCAAATCATTTGAAGCGATGCGCCCGAACGCGGACCTTGTGGAGCATCCCGACATGCAGTCACGGGGCTTTCCCAGCGAGGGAACCGGCGGTCGCTTCGAGGCGAAATATATGCGTCTTTCGTATCATGAGGCCTGGGACAACGTCTTTCGAGTCGGCGATCACCCCGACATTGTGGTTGGCTTCGACGAATTGCCCACGCGCTTCGTGTTCTGGCGGGGCATGAGTACCATTCCCCACATCGTCAACGACAGGAACCAGTGGTACACCAACGAGTTCAACGAAACCTGGGCCAATGGGGGACAGGAGCCGATGGCCGACCAGCTGAGCTTCTCGAATCACGTCCGAATAATCGAGAAAAGCCCGGCACGGGTTGTCGTGCACTGGCGATATCCACTCATCAATACTCATCAGGTGATTGCACGCCACAATCCGGACACTGGCTGGGGCGAGTGGTGCGATTGGTATTGGACCATCTATCCGGATGGCATGGCTGCCAAGCGAATGAGGTGTTGGCACGAGTTCAAGGGGGGGCACGAATGGCACACCGGTTGGCCCACCATCCCGCCGGGCCAGCGTCCAGAGGATGTCATCGAAACCGAACCGTTCCTGACCCTCATTGATCTTGATGGACGTGTCTTCCATCACAATTGGGATCGTACCAAGAAGATCGACTTTAGAGGCGGCAAGAACATTCACCTCGTCCACACGAAAGGACGCTATGATCCGGTGGACATTTCGGACAACACAGGCGGCAACTCCCATGTGGGCAACGCCGGGGTGCAGCCGTGGTTCTCGGATTTTCCTGCGTGGAATCACTGGCCGATCTCCCTCTCCGACAGTGTCGGGCGCCCGGCGAGTTTCCCGGACCGGGCCATTCACAGTTCCTTGATCCGTGCCAATCCACAGACTTACGCGAAGGAGACCGGCGATGCACCCTGGGAGGACCGCCTGATGTTGGAGGGCATGACGGATCTGGACGCTGGTACGCTGACGCGTCTGGCCAGATCATGGCTCAAAGCCCCGGCAATCACAAGGGTCACAGGGGCGAGCCGCCAGGGTTATGAGCGTGCCGAACGTGCCTACCTGTTGATCGCCACGGGCGGAACGATCCGTTTTGAACTCAGCGCCTCCGAGGGCAGTCCGATCCATAATCCAGCCTTTGTGATCCGGGATTGGGGCAGTCCGGCCCCTGCGGCCAACATGCGCATCAATGGCGTTCGCATCAAGCCCGGGCCGGATTTTCGTCAGGGCGTTGTGATCGACACGGACGGGTGCTACGCACTTGTGATCTGGCTCGACTTTAAGGCGACCTCCCCATGCCGGTTCGAGATTGAATGATCCGTCGGACAGGGTGTCTTTCGGGCAGATCAATCTCCCCCTCGAAGGGGTGAAAAAAGTGGATTTGGGGTAATAGTCAGGCTTGTATTGAGCTAATGCAAGGATCAACGTGGTAAACATTCTATACGATAAACGAAATAAGGACAACCCGTTCTTTCTGTACGTCTCTCACCAGGCCGTGCATAACTACTACCAGATCCCTTCCGACCCACCTGGGACCAGAGGCAGGGATGTCCCCCTCCACGGGGAACAGGCGTGCGCCAGATACAAGATCATGCTGCAGGAATTGGACAAGGGGGTGGGCAAGATTTTGGATACGCTCAAAGCGCTTGACCTCGAAGAGAATACTTTCGTGTTCTTCTTCTCGGACAACGGTGCAGTGAGAATGAATCCGAATGTACGGCCCTATCGCGGCGGCAAGTTCAGCAACTACGAGGGCGGCCATCGTGTGCCCGCAGTCGCCAGATGGCCCGGCCGTATCAAGGCGGGCCGGACATCCGATGAGCTAATTGTCGGAATGGACCTTCTGCCCACCGTGATGGATATCGTGGGCATTGATATTTCCAAACAGCGCAAGTTTGATGGGATTAGCATCAAGGACCATCTTCTCAAGCAAGCCGATGTGCCCGATCGACGAGTATTCTTCGGATACGAACCCAAACTAGGCACGGCCATGCGGGACGGACCGTGGAAAATGCAGACCAAGGGTGATGTCATCGAGTTGTACGATTTGAGTCAGGATATCAAGGAAACAACCAACATTG